>JAYELL010000001.1:221080-312303 GCA_034717495.1 Chloroflexota bacterium
GCTCGCCGACGCTGGCCTGGGTCGGACCCTCGATCAAGGCCGTTGGTGGCTGAGCCTGTTGGGCGATGGTGATCTGGTGGGTGTCATCGTCGCTGAGGCCGTTGGCGTCAGTGACTCTGAGCCGGATGGTGTAGGTGCCCGGCTGGCTGAAGCTGGTTGTCACACTGACATCGGCAGTGGATGCAGCTGAGGCTGATCGGGTGCCCAGGTCCCAGGCGTAGCTGACGATGGGGCTGCTGCCCGGTGTAGAACGGCTGGTGAAGGTCACCGGCTCGCCGACGCTGGCCTGGGTCGGACCCTCGATCCTGGCCGTGGGTGGAGTCTGTTGAGGTCGCTGGCTGATCGTAATTTGATGGGTATCGGTATCTCTGAGGCCGTTGGCATCGGTAACTGTCAAACTGACCGTGTAGGTGCCTGGTTGGCTGTAGCTGGTCGTGACGCTGACGTTCGACTGGGCGTAGGAACTTGACCGGCCAGTCAGATCCCAGTGGTAGCTAACGATGGGGCTGCTGCCCGGTGTAGAACGGCTGGTGAAGGTCACCGGCTCGCCTACGTAAGCCTGGGTTGGGCCTTCGATCAAGGCCGTGGGTGGCTGAGCCTGTTGGGCGATGGTGATCTGGTGGGTGTCATCGTCGCTGAGGCCGTTGGCGTCAGTGACCGAGAGCCGGATGGTGTAGGTGCCCGGCTGGCTGAAACTGGTCGTCACACTGACATCGGCAGTGGATGCAGCTGAGGCTGATCGGGTACCCAGGTCCCAGGCGTAGCTGACGATGGGGCTGCTGCCCGGTGTAGAACGACTGACGAAGGTGACCTGTTGATTTACGAAAGCCTGGGAGGGACCTTCTATCCTTGCCGTCGGTGGATATTGTGGCGGTCGCTGGCTGATCGTAATTTGATGGGTGTCGGTGTCGCTGTAGCCGTTGGCGTCGGTTACTTTCAGACTGACGGTGTAGGTGCCGGGCCGGTTGAAGACCGTCGTCAAGCTGGAATATCCCGTCGAGTAGGGGGCAACCGAGCGGGTGCTCAGGCCCCATTGGTAGCTGACGATCGGGCTGCTGCCTGGCTGGGAGCGACTGACGAAGGTGACCTGATCGCCCACATAGGCCTGGGTTGGACCCTCAATGACTGCATTTGGCGGCGCGTCCTGTGGGTAGATGACAATCTGGTGGCTTGTGGAGTTGCTGAGTCCATTGGTATCGGTGACGGTCAACCGGACAGAATAACTGCCAGGATTGCTGTAGACTACGGAAGCGCTGCTGCTCGACTGGGCATGGGTCGAGGCCTGGCCACTCAGGTCCCATTGGTAGATAGCAATAGGGCTGCTGCCCGGTTGTGAACGGCTGACAAAGGTGACCGTTTCCCCGACATAGGCGTAGGTAGGTCCTTCGATGATCGCCGTTGGAGGGATCTCGGAGGAAGGTGGAGGAAGGATGATGATCCACCGCGTCGTCGTATTGCTCAGGCCATTGGCGTCTGTTACCGTTAGCGAGACGTCATACCATCCGGGTGTACTGTACACGGTCGCGACACTGGCGTTGTTCTCCCCGTAGGACTGCGCAGGAGTAGCCAGGTCCCACTGATAGCTTACGATGGGACTGCTGCCCGGCGTGGATCTGCTGATATAGGTTACAAGCTGGCCTGAGAAGGCATGGGTCGGGCTCTGGATGATGGCTGTCGGCGGCACCTCAGCCTCGATGATCTGGATTGTCTTTCCGGAGGTACCAGTGAAACCGGCTGAATCGACGACTGTCAGGTTTGCCAGGAATGTGCCAACAAACTGATAGGCGTGTGACACCTGGGCGCCATTGCCCCGGAAGCCGTCGCCGAACTGCCAGAAATAGAGCGAGATCGGGTACCGGGAGCGAGATCGGCTGCCGTCGAACAGGACGAGCTCCCCGCGGTTTGCCTTGCCGGGCGCGTCAATGATTGCCACGGGAGACGTCGGTTTGGGCGGAGGATCCTTTGAGAACACCAGGAGTCCCCCATCGGTTGGCATGATAAGCAGGTCATCCTGGAGGAAAAAGGAGCTTGCGGTTCCAAGCGCGCTGAGGTAAGCGGTTTCCTGTTCCATGATGCCGTCGGGTGACCCGCACATCTTCAGTGTGATACCACCCGGAATGACCCAGAATCCTGGCTCAATGGCGGCTTGGTAGTCGTTGCAGCCGGCTGAACCGTTGACAGTACCCTGGATTCTATTATCTTCGATGGTGAATTCGGCGGTGATCTGCGTTTCGGGCAGCAGGGGTTTATCGACAAGTGTGACCAGATACCAGAAGGTGCTATCCAACGGCGAAAGATCGATCCTGCCGCCTTCGGGCAAGGGTGTACCGGCGAAGGTCATCACCTGGTGGCGATCATCGAAGAATATCTCCAACTCATCACCGAGTATTCGGTAGCTCGTGGCATCGTTCAGCCCCAGGAAGTATTGCTGCTCCCTTTCCCGAATGGCATCGCCACAGTCATTCTGTTGCTTTCGGGGCAGGTTGATCTTTATCCTGGTAAGCGATGCGATGTAGTCGGAACCGTATTCGTTGCATCCGCTGGATCCTGTCATCAGGCCGGATGGGGAATCATCGGGTGATGGGGTGAATATCGCCGTGAAATGGGTTTCGGGAATCGGGTACTGTGTCCCGTCAACTGCTCCGATGGAAACGAGTTCCCAAAGCGTGCCTTCCAGTGGCATCCGTTGGGATGTGTAAACAAGCGAACCGCGGCTGGTCGTGATTTCAAGGCGGTCGCCCATGATATCGTAGGTCTTGGCCGCCTGAAGGTCTCGCAGGTAGACCGACTCCAGCTCTTCCAGTTGGGGGCAAACTGCGCTACCGGCCGAAATAGGACCGACGGTCATGCCATTCCCTTCGGCCTCATACCATGCGGAAAAGGAGTTACATCCGGTCCAACCGGTCACCTGTCCATAGGAGTCCAGAAGCCAGGGCTGGAAAAGGGCTGTGATACGAACCTCAGCCGGGATCATTCTACCGTTAAGTGATTCCAGCACCCACTCGATGTCCTGGAGGGGGTATTGGGTCGACGAAAAGACCAGTTGTCCGTCGCCATCATCGTAGTTGATCTCCAGGCTTTCCCCGAAGGTAAGGTAGGTCTCTGCATCGGTCAGGGCTTCCAGGAACAGGGATTCCTGTTCCATGCCAACGGGACATGCCTTCCGCGTTGTGGCCGCGGCCGAGACAAAGATGCGCTGTTCATCCACGCGATACTCTGCCGAATAATCGTTGCACCCGGCCGAGCCGGTGACGGTGCCACCGTCAATCTTTTCTGGAATGAATACTGCAGTAATCGTGGTGCCCGCCTCAACACCCTGCGGGGCATTGGGATCGCCCATGCTTTTCAGTATCCACTCGGTTCCTTCCAGGGGCTGCTGGCCCTGCTTGAAGAGCAGGACCTCTTCGAAGGGCGCCTCTGAATCGTAGGTGATCTCCAGGCCACCATCGTCGCCGATCTGATAGGCCTCGGACTGGGGCAACGCTGAAAAGAACAGTTGCTCCTGTTCCATGCCGGTCGGACAGAGTTTTTTGGTAGCGCCCACACCTTCGACGACGAGACTGTAGCCATCAGAATAATAGCTCGCCGTGTAGTTGTTGCAGCCGCCTGTGCCCGAAAGTGATCCATCGGCGTTGAAAACGGCGGTGACGACGGAACCTGCTTCGACGACCCGCGGATTGAGTGCGTCGCCATAGGCTACCAGCACCCAAAGGGTATCGGTGAGGGACACGGAATCATCGGTGTTCTCTGCGTATGCCGGCTGGGGCGCCACACCAACCAGCGCTGTCAGTGCCAGGAGAACAGCCAGCAGTAATGTTAGCCCTCCCTGGGTAAGAGTAGTTGTTCTGTAAGTCTTTCTTCTCATCTTCTTGTTCCTCCAAATATTCGCTCACAACGCCGGAAAGATTCCCGGCAGTGTTGATGCGGTCGACAAATGCAACGGGGTAACGGTTTAGCACGGCATTGGGCATGCCAGCACAGGGAGCACGGTTGGCCCACTATGTTGCATGCGGGCCATGTCGGAAAGGTTCACTGCCACGCGGCCCGATTCACCCCAAAAAGGGCAAGTCCTGCTGAAAGAGAAGACGTCAGGAACGGCGACAGGTTGCGCATGATTTGCAGCAACTGGTGGAACGAGGTCTTGCGTGGGTCACCCGAGGGGAATCCTCGTGAGACAAGCCCTGTAACCCGGCGTGGTGGGATGTGGTGGGATTGCCACCTATACGGCTTGTTGAAATAGGATGACATCCCTGTCGACAACTTCGATGGTGGCATGCCACTTTTCTGCCAGCCATTGCAGTGTGTCGAGAGAAAAGAAGGATATATGGGTCAGGTCGCGAATATAGTGCCAACTGGCAAAAGCCTCGCGATCGATGACGAGCTTGGTCATGATGCCCAGGGTGCCACCTGGACGCACACACTGCCATAACTGCTCCAGCACTTCGCCCGGATGGCTCAGGTGTTCGACAACCTCGCTGGCCGTAATGAAATCATAGTGTTGCTGAAGGAGTCGAGGGTCGTCGGCGAAGAAGGGATCGTAGGTCGAAACCAAATGCCCGGCCTCTTCGAACATGAGCGGGAGGGCAGGACCAGGGCCGGAGCCAAAATCGAGGCCATGACTTCCTGCCGGCAAACGCTCCTGCATTGGCAGGAACAACCTGGATAGGAATCGGCGATATCCGGGGTCATCCGGCGAATTCTCATGCAGGTTATACTGCGCTTTTTCCTTCTCGGCTGACAGATGGAAGGCGGGTGGCACGAACACCAGGCTGCAGGTGTTGCAGCGATAATAGGGCCGCCACCTGTCATTGTGGTACAGTTCGGCGCTGTCACTACTGCATAAGGGGCAGGTTCTGGCGAAAACGACATCAGCGACGAGCTTGAGCCGCTCTTCCGGGATCTTGAGCAGATCCCACGATAATACCAAACCGTCAGCCCCTGCATCCAGAAATGCATCCAGGTCGGTCTGGATCTGCTGGTTATTCAAGTCTGCAATACCCGGGGCATCGAGCAATTCTATGCCTGCGTACGCTGTACGCACTCCCAATCGGTGGGCGCGACGGATTTCCTTGGCCAGACTTTGCGGAGGAAGGCCCCGATCCCTAAACGTTTCGATGGTCGCCGGCAGGTCAAGTGCCGTTTCTTCGGCAAGCCAGGCCAGCGCCTCTTGTTCACTGGTATCGCCGTTGTCAACCAGGCAATTGGCCAGGTTGATAAGCTCGAAAGGGATCCCGGCCGGCCCCATGGCATGTCCGTAGGTCATCAACTTCACCCATCCGTTCGACCTTCCAAGCACTGAAAGGTCTTGACCGACCATCGGCGCGAGGCACGGTGAAAAACAATCCAACCCAATCGAAAATCCTGCCTGGCGGGCCTGGCTCGCGGCTGATTCGATAAACCGCGAGATAACCCGACTTCGAAACAGCATGAATCGCTGCACTGCTGTCGCTCGTTCATCCTGTGAATCGGAAGGCGTGCAATCTAACAGCAATCGCAACAGCCGTCGTCGCCCCTCCTTCGAGGAGAGCAGGGACCGAGTCGCTGATCTTACTTCGCCAAGATGCAATCCTTCGACTGCTGCGGTTCGCTGGCAGCCTTGGCAGAAGCAGGCCAGGTATCGGCCGGGATCTTCCGCCGGCGAGGGGAAGCGAATGCGGTCGAGAAAGAGGCCGTCGAAGGGGCCGCGTGCCAGCGCTCGACCCAGGTTTTCGAGCATGGCATCGGCAGTGTCAGTTCGATTGGGACAGAGAAAGGTGAATTCCGGCAGGTTGCGGTATCCAGGCACCGGCTCGCCAGCCAGGCCTATCGTTCGCCATTCTTTTTTGATGGGAAAGTTCGCACTGCCCGTCAAGAGTGGATGCCACAGATAGAGGCGCGTGCCCGTTCTGGCAGACTCCTCGGCACAGGCGTTGATCAGGGAATCTGGCAGATCCCACCCGATGATCAATATGTCGATGGGCAGGCAGTTCAGTGCTTGGCGCAGAATCCTGCGGACGCTCGCCTCGGGCAGCGAGGATATGTCCGGCTCGTATTCGAGGAATTGCGTTGCGATAAATGGCACCAATTGCCTTCACTTCACGATCTGGCGTCCCATTAACTGACAGGCGTAACAGGTGGACGGCATCTGATTACGGCCGGTAGCGTTCCAGTCGTAGGATTAAGTCCAGCAGGGCGAATGCCGCGTCAACCAGCTTGCCACTGTCGACGATGTCCGGTACGTCATCAGCGGTATGGGCAATCTCTCGCCAGAGTGCGTCGAAATGATCGGAGGTCAGCGCCAGGGCCGGGCGCTGTTTCAGCAGGAAGAGGCTGTGATCGGACTGGTACCATTTATCGCCCTCGGCTATGCTGTCGAAACCGGCGAATGAGTCGTGAATATAGCGGGCCAGTTCCGGCGAACAGTCGTACAGCGAGTAGGCGGTCTTGCCCTCTCTGTAACCCACGCCGTCCAGGTTGATTCCGAGGTGAATCTGGTGGAATGTGCCGGAATTCCGGGCTAACCAGAGCTTCTCCCCGGGCGCCGAGTAGTAGTCCTCTCCATTCAATGCCACGATCTCAACGCCGAGGCTGCCTTTGTAACCTGCCAGCAACTCGGCAAGTAACAGAAGTATCACAACGCCGGTGCTGTTATCGATGGCACCGGGCGTGCCATCCTTGGCATCGATATGAGCAAAGATGACGACCCGACGGTCCCGTTCCGTACCTTTGGTGGCGACGACGTTTCTGCCGCGGGCGGGCGAACGGGCAGCCCGAATCTCGAGCGATACCTGTTCCCCCTTCAACTGTGCCAATCGATCCCCCGCTTTCGCCGTCATGTATACTGAGGGGATGTCGAAATCGCCATCCTCGATGAGCGGGAAGGGGGAGACGGCTCCAGCCAGGCCTGGATCCTGGGTGGTTGCCGCCGCGATCGCGACCGGATTCCCTGTTTCGAGGAGTTGAATGATCTCCTGGTGTCGTTCGGGATTGAAGAAGGGGAACTTCTTGGGCATCAACTGCTCTTTGGCGATATCTCCCCGCAGCAGCAGGATTTTGCCGGCGACGTCCGCAGCACGCATTTCATCAACGGTAGTGATCGATACGAGGGGAGCTTCAACACTGGCGCCCAGCGAGTAGGGGCTGACCAGGACATCGAACCTGGAATCGCCCGCGAACAGATCGGCGCCCTGCTCGAGCCAGTCGATGCAGGGAAAGGGTGGCGTTTTCGTCTCGAAGCCGAACGATTGCACCTTTTCGGCGAAGAATTCGGTAGCTGTCCGATTTCCTTCACTGCCAACACGCCTGCCCGGAATCTCGAGACAAAGTCGGTTCAGATAGTCGCCGGCTTTCTCTTCCACTGGAATTGCCGCCATCATTACTCCTGATTCGTTCCGCCTTCAAACTGGCACATTACCATGCATATGCCTCAGGTGCTTGACCTGGCCGCAGTGGCCGGCCCTTATTGATGCTGAAAATCTCGTTCAGCTTCCTCATGGCCTCAGGGGCCAACGTCAACTCGGCCGCTCGTTCCATGTTATCCAAATGATCCGGGGTTCGGATTCCCACGATGGCCGATGTTACCGCTGGTTGTGCCAATGTCCACGCAATGGCGACCGCAGTTTCCTCTTCGCCAAGATCCCGGCAGAGCGCGGAGAATTTGGCCAGCTGTTGGTTGGTCTCCCCGATGTGGATCCCGTATTCTCGTTCGACTTGCCTGGTCCTGGAATCGTCTTGCGACTGCGTCTTGCCGGTCAATATGCCACCGGCCAGCGGCATGTAGGGAATGACACCGATTCCCAGATCAAGGGCCGCGGGAAGCACCTCTAACTCGGGATACCGGCATAGCAAGCTGTACATCGTCTGCTCGGAGATGAATCCCATGGAACCGCGTTGCAGGGCCTGCATCTGGTGTTTGGCCAGGCCCCACCCCGGGAAATTACTCGAACCCATGTAAAGCACCTTGCCATCATCGATCAATCGTTCGAAAGTTCCCCAGAATTCCTCCGCAGTTATTCGCCGGTCGATGTGGTGGACCTGATAGAGATCAATGTGATCGGTCTGCAGACGCCTGAGGGAGGACTCCAGGTGTTTGCGGACCCTGTAGGCTGAAATCCCCCGTTCTTCGTTGGGAAGGGATTCGTCGACCATTTGACCGTATACCTTGGTGGCCAGGACCACCCGGTCGCGGTTTTCCGGGCGTTGCTGGAACCATTTGCCGATGATCGTCTCCGAGCCACCGCGATTCTCACTGCCGCCGTAGACGTTGGCGGTGTCAAAGAAGTTGATTCCCAGTTCCAGTGCCCGGTCCATGATGCTGAGGGATTCCTCTTCGGAAGTGCGCTGGCCAAAATGCATGGTGCCCAGGCATATTCGACTGACCATCATGGTGGATTTTCCAAGTCTGGCGTATTTCATCGTGGTTCTCCTCGTGTACTATGTCGTGGCAATGACAAACCTGTTGTCACCGCGTCATCGCATTTCCGCACTATCGCTGCTGAAGAATCATGCCCATGACCAGACTCTTCCTGTGTTCCTCGATCACATGGAAGCCCATATGTTCGTAAAACCCAATGGCATTCTCATTCTGTTTCCCGACTCCCAAATGAACAGCCGGCACCTTCAAAAGGCGGAGGCGGCTCAAGAATGTTTGTACCAGTTTCTGTCCCCAACCCTGGCCCTGGGCCAGCGGCAACAGGTCAATGTGCAGATGGGCGGGATAGGCGCCAAGCCCTTCTTCAACGCGATGGCCTCGGTGAATCAGGCTTACCATCTTGCCGTCAGCTGACTTGGCTTCAGCTCTGTAATCAGACAACGGGTAACGTTCCCTTAACACTGGGAACCAATCACGCTCGCAGCGTTCGTGAAAGAGCTTTGAATCACGGGTGCCGATCATATAACCACATGGTTTTTCGGCATGAGTCAGGACAAAGGCCAGATCGGGTTCCTGAACTACATACGGTCCGACGAACAAGTGCCCAAGTATGTCTGGATCCCGGTAGAGATGGCTGGCATCCTTACCATTGGTGCCCACTTGCATGCAGATTCGATAGAGCGTGCTTAGATCGGAGGGATGGTACGGCCGGATCCTGAAACTCATGACGCGCTGAAGGTCTTTGGCGCCCGATCGATAGCGACCGGCGCGGCATCGCTCGCCAGGCCAAATGTATTCTCGACGACTTCAGGAAACAGACTATAGACCGATCGCCCGATCACCGTCTCCGTCTGCGCCTTGATCTCAAATGTGGCTTTCCACTTGGCCACTGTGTGGTCGTTAATCCCATGCCGAAGCGCGACATCCATCATGCGCTTCTCCATCAGGCAAACCCCCGATGCCATTGCCAAAGCATCACAGAGTTGGATCAATCGGTCATAGTTATCAAAGACGGCCTCACACAAAAATCTGTCGACGAAGGTCAGTTCATCCCGGCTGCAATCCCAGACCCCGAAAAATGTTCTGATATCCCGATTTGGAAAGGGATGGGTGAGGCAGACGTTGGCAGCGTCTTGATAGCCCAGGTTCGCCAGGAAGTTGTACCCGTCCAACAGGTGGCGCATGCCTGTAACGCCCTCACGCCGGCCGATGTCATGTAACAGGCCAAGAACAAAGGCGGCTTCCAGGTCGAGCAGGGGGTGAGGTGTGGCAATCGCTTCGGCGGCGCGCGCCACGTGCTTTGAATGTTCAACCCAGGGACCCGGGTTTAGAAGCGCCGCTTCTTCCAGAAGTGTTTCGGCCTCGTCTCGTGTGGGGGTTTGCATGGCAATGGGTTCCGCGGATTGGGATGTTTCAACAGCCTGAGATTGAATCTACTTCAACTTGAGACAAATTGCAACTGAGCGAGTTTCGCCCATTTCCACAAGGAGAAACCAGTGAAAACCTTCGGCCTGAATGACGATGTGAAACCTGAATACGTCGAGGAGTTTACGAAATATTCGTTACAGGTGCTTGAGGCGATGCAGGGCTTCGATGGGCACATTACGTTAACGCAGCGAAGAGGCCAGGTCAGTAGCAACTTCCAACAGGTTATCTATGAACCTCATGTTCTCACCTGAGAGGACGATATTCCGGACCCTGCATTTTGTCTGAATAGAGAGGCCGCGCTGCTGCAGGAAGTATTTTGCTGCTGCAGGATAATTCACCGATGTGACACTTTCCATCAGTGTCAACATCCGCTGCAGGTAGCGTGCTTGTTCTGGTTTATCGCGGAAGGCGGAACAGAGCCAGGCAAACAGTTCCGGGTAGAAATTGGCCGAAATGGGCGACACTCCGGCAGCGCCGCCCTGCAATGCCGCCAGCGCGGTCGGTGTGTTTGCGCTATACAGTCCCAGACGACTTCCCTGGACCGCATCAATCTTTCCCTGGGTAAGGTCAGGATCGGAAGAAATGGATTTCAGATAGAGGAAACGTCCGGTGGCGGCAAGCTGTCTTGACGTCTCAGGCGGGATCAAACGTTCATGGGGCACCGGGCATTCATACAGGCCCAATGGCAGCGGATCGGTCAAAACCAGGAGGTGCTCAAGCCGATCGAGGATCAGCGTTTCGTTCTCGTCAGGAGCGACCAACTGGTTCGGGATTGCGACGACTGCTTCAACACCGGTGTCAGCCATCTGTTTGACGAAAGCTGCCTGGTTTGCCAGCTTACCGCCGAAGGTACCCGTCGCAACCACAGGCACGCGCCCGTTGCTGCGTCCGACAACGTGTTGAACCAGCGAAAGACGTTCCTCGGGCGTCAGTTCATACATTTCACTGGAAAGACAGCAGGCGAAAAGCCCCGCTGCCCCGGAGGCAATGTACCAATCAGTCAGTTCGTCGACGCTATGCCAATCTATTGAGCCGTCGCTGTTGAATCCGGTTAGCATCACCGGCCACAATCCGCCCGGTAGAGTCTTGTTCATAGTGTGCTGCCAGGCCTTTCCGCACTGTGTGTACTTCGCTGGTCAAGTCTCGGAGATTAGAACTTCGCTGCGATTCGTTGAAGAGCTTCCCGAAGAATGCTGCGGGGGCTGGGGACACAAATTCTCTGGAATCCCTGCCCTTCGGGACCATATCTCTCGCCATCCTGCAGCACTACATTGGCCTTGTTGTAGATCCTGTCATGGATTTCGGCCGCACTTAACCCATATCCCCGAAAGTCAAGCCAGGCGAAATAAGTCCCCTCAGGTATCCAGTATCTGACGCCGGGCATGTTCTCTTCGATAAATCGAGCCAAAAAAGCCAGGTTATCATCGACGTAGCCGTTTACCTGGGCCAGCCATTCTTCGCCATGGTCATAGGCGGCGATGAGCGCCGTGATGGCAAAAGGTGTCGGCGATTTTCTGCCCAACGCGGCACTGAACTGCTCTCGCATCTCTTTGTTATCGATGATGATGTTGGAGCAGTGCAGTCCGGCCGTGTTGAAGGTCTTGTTGATGGCCGTGCAGGAGATCAGCCGGTCATCCTCGACAAGGGTATGAATTGGATGGTGGGTCTTATCCTTGCGGATCAAGTCACCGTGGATTTCGTCAGACACGAAAACGACATCGTTGGCCAGGCAAATTTCCGCCATCCTGATCAACTCATCGGGCCGCCAAACCCGGCCGACGGGATTATGAGGGCTGCAGAGGAGAAACAGGGTGTTTTGTGAATATCTGGCTTTTTCTGCAAGGTCGTCAAAATCAATTGTGTAATAACCGTCGTCGTTGACGAGTGAATTGTTTACCACGCTTCGCCGGTTCGCCTCGATTCTGTTCGTGAATGGACCGTATACCGGGCGCTGAATGATGACACCATCACCTTCCGCGGTAAACGCTCGAATCAGTGCATCGATGGCTTGCACGGTTCCCGGGCTGTAAACAATGGAATCTGCAGTGATCTCCCAGTGGTGTCTGCGTTTGAACCAACCCTGTATGGCATCGACGTAATCTGGCGAGGTGAGGTAGGAAGTGTAACCGAATATCCTTTGCTCGACCCTGGCATGCAGCGCTTCCAGCAGCGGTTGCGGGCATTGGAAATCCATATCCGCCAAAAAGAGGGCAATGGTATCCTGGTCGAATCGTTCTATCACTCCCTTACGAATGAGATACTTGCCCGATTCCCACTTGACCGAGTTGGTGCCGGCCCGACTTATGATTTCGTCAAGATCGTACTTCAATGCCATGGCCTGATTTTAATCCCCTTTGGGTTCGTAGACCCTTCTTCCTTCTTGAGTGAACTGCACGATTTCGGCGGTGGTGATGCCCACTCATTTCGCCACCTCCGTGACTCTTACCCTTATTTTTTTGGCCGCTCTCACCAGGTTCCGATAACCTGTGGCGGGTTGCTTGATACTTCCAGCAGCTGCGCGACTGCAGCGCGGATTCTGGCTATGTTCGGCAAGGTTCTATCTTCAAGGTGCCGGGCATAAGGGATGGTTGTTCGGGTGCAGACGCGACCGTACTTGAACGGGATTCCCGCCTCCAGCACGACCGCTGCCAGCTCGCCGGAAAGGGCAAAGCCTTCGTAATCTTCATCTACCACCAGAAGATGGCCTGTTGAGGCGACTGATTTGAAGAGAGCCGCTTCATCGAGCGGGCAGACAGTTCGCAGGTCCAGCACTTCGGCTGAAATCCCTTCAGCCGCCAGGCCCTCGGCAGCTTCCAGGGCCCGGTGCACACCCACGCCGACGCCGGCCAGCGTGATGTCATGTCCGCTGCGTCGAACAACAGCTTTGCCAATGGGTGTCGGTTGCCACTTTGAGGGTACCGGACCGCGCGCGCCGTCCGCAGGAACGTCGTAGTGTACCGTACTTCGGCCGCCCGAACCAAGAAACTCCAGCCAGGACTCCGAAAGCAGCTTGTGTTCGAGGAAGATGACCGGTCCATCAACCCTGAGAGCCGCCAGCATCAGACCACCCGCGTCGGCTGGCGTCGAAGGAACGACCACGGTCAGTCCGGGGATGTGGGCCAGCCACCCCCACAAGGACTGTCCGTGCTGTCCACCATCGCCATAGCCACCGCCGCAGGGAGCACGCACAACAAGGGGCGCCCGCCATTTGCCACCCGAAAACCTCTCGAGTTTGGCTGCGTGATTGAGCAGCGCATCCATGGCTACAGCGAGGAAGTCCACCATGTACACCTCGACCACCGGGTGCAACCCTGCCATCGCAGCGGCGATTCCTGCTCCCAGGAACGCGCTCTCGCTGATCGGGGCGTTCAGTAGACGATTCGGACCAAAGCGTACCAGAAGATTGCGCCGGATCAGGCGGATGTCCTCACCGATCAGAACGATGCTGGGGTCTTCGGCCATTGCCTGTCCGAGGGCATCATCGACGGCCTCAGTAAACCACATGTTTTTCATTGCTCGCATTCCTGCAAGGCGGACGACAGGATCAAAGCGATTTTCTTTTCGGCCTCGTTTTCCAAGGATTGCAGGCGCGTGGGATCTGACTGCAAAGCGGCCCGGGAGCGGACCACCGGATCGTTGGCAGAGCTCTGGCGTGGATCTCGCAAGGTCGCCAGGATGGCCGAGATGACCAGTTTCAACCCGTCCAGGCGCTCACGCATGGGTGCTCCTCCGGAATGCAGGAACGACCGTGTCAGGGGGAGTGCCATCCCAGGGATTTCCCTATGGGGGGCGCGCCTCACTCGCAGAAGTTGATAGCCCAGGAAATGTCCCTCCAGATGGTCACAACGGGCATGCAGGAATCGCGGCCCCAGGCCGGAGCGGATCTGTTCGATGGCCTGGCCGGCGGCTTCGCAGACCTGGTCTACATCGCGGCCATCTGTTTCGACGGAAGGGATGCCAAAGGCGCGGGACCGCTCGCCCAGGTCACCACCGGTCATTTGGCTGGATCGGGTGGTGATGGCCCACTGGTCATCCTTGCAGACGAACAGCACAGGCAATTTCCAGGCCGAAGCCAGGTTCATGGCCTCCATCAACATGCCCTGATTCATGGCTGCTTCGCCGAAAAAAGCCAGGGCAATGGTGCCCGGCCGCAGGTATTGAGCTGCCAGCGCGAATCCTGCAGCGGTTGGGCCGGCTGCTCCAACAATGCCAGAGGAAGCCGCCAGATGCTTTTTTGAGAACAGGTGCATGTGTCCGCCCATTCCGCCACACAACCCTTTCGGACGGCCCAGCAGCTCGCGCAGGATCAGGACTGGGTCCACGCCGCGCATGATCAAGGGCGGTGTGCCGCGGTGGTCAAGGGCCATGGCATCTCCGTCGCGCAGATGAGCGACAACGCCTGCCACGATGCCTTCCTCGCCGGTCCCCAGGTGCATCTCGCCTGAAATCAAGCCGTCCTTCCAGAGTTGGGCGACAGCCTCCTCGAACAGACGGCTTTTCAGCATGGCCGCATAGAGCGGCCACACGTCACAGGACATGGCATTCTTTGCCGTAGTGGGTGCAAGCGCAGGCTTTTTCGTGGCGATGGTTTCCTCTAGATTCCCTCTTCGGCAATGTTTCTATCGATTTCGAGAAATTCAATCGGTGCGCCATTGTCTTCAATGAAGGCCACAATTACTCCGGGACTGGGGCTGTTTGGCTCGATCAAGACCTTTTTGTCTTTAATGGCTTCTTGGATGTTGCCTACCTCAAAAGCAACATGAGGCACTGTTTTTACCAACTCTGGATATGGCGCATCGTCTTCATATCTTGTCCATTCAACTCCGTATGGGCTTTTGCCGTAGCCGCTGACATACATTTTCAGATGCTCAAGGTGCTTTTCATCTCTGAGTTTGTCATGGGTCGGTATCCCTAAATGGTGATATTTCAAAACCATATTCCTTTTCAGCCCTCTCGGCTGGGATTACCGGCAACCGGGTTCAACGGCTGGGACGTTGCGGTCATTGTAGCTCCTGAGAGGGCAGATGTCAATGCAAAGACCCTATGTCGCGCTGGTAACGTGACCTGCGGGACACTTTGAGTCGACCTGAAATTTGTTCTTCCCAGACTCCGATGGAACAAGAGACTGAAGCTGTTGCCATGATGATGCTGGCAGTCCGGGTTGACGCCAGGGCGAGAAGAAGCCCAGATAATCGTAGGCGGGAGACCAAAGCAAAAGAGCCAACCGGAATTCGGCTGGCTCTTCTGGCGGTCCCGACGGGGCTCGAACCCGCGATCTCCGGCTTGACAGGCCGGTGTGTTCTCCATCTACACTACGGGACCCAGTGCTTGACTTCATTGTACACAAAGCGTACCATTCGTCAAATCATGGGATCGGGATTCGGGTGCTGCTAAAAAACCCTGTGAACGTTATGCTGAGCGGCACGATGAGCCAGCGATCACGTTCGGGCGGCGCAGCGAAGCACACTCATAAATGAATAAGTCGACATAACGCCGGTGGTTTCGATTTGCGCCGCGCGCCAGCTTGTGTTATACTGTTGTCACAATCAATCCGCTTGCGTTGATCCACTCAACCGACTGACCATGAACCGATAATGGGGGCGACAAACCAATCCGCTTAAGGCCATCTTTTGATCGCGTTATTGGATTCTGACGTTGGGGGCAATGCACACATTCAATCGAAGGGGGAACCGATGTATCAACAACTTACGATCGTTGGCAATCTGGGCAATGACCCGGAGTTGAAGCACCTGGCCGATGGCACGCCAGTGACTAACTTCAGCGTCGCTGTTGACCGGCGCTGGACCAACAAGAATGGCGACCCGGGGAAAGAAACTACCTGGTTCCGGGTTGGCGCCTGGCGCAAGCTGGCAGAGCCGTGCAACGAGTATCTCAAGAAAGGCCGGCGTGTCATGGTGGTCGGACGGGTGTCGACCCGCGCCTACCAGGCGGGCGATGGCGAGCCGCGGGCTGTCATGGAGATCGCAGCGAACACGGTCAAGTTCCTGGACGGCGTGCCCGTGGCCGAAGATGCGGCTCCTGACGCGGAGGGAGAGGAGGCGCCCTTCTAGACAACACTGTTTGGCTGAAGGAACCTGAGCAGACCGCCCGGCATGGACGAGCCGGGCGGTTGTTTGATTTGGGTGTGTTCAAAACGGGTTGGGCCGATCCCTGCGGTCACGCTGGTGGGCAGAGGGCGGGGAGACCCCGCCCCTACCGGGGATCAACCCATTTTGAATGCGGTCGTTTGATTTTCTGGGCGGTCCGCCGTCTGCTGTCCGCGGTCACCAAGGCACCGCGTCAACTGCGTAACATCAGTTACTGGGATAGCACGTCGGTGAAGGCCGCCACGGCGCGGTCGATATCTGGCCGGTCCACATGGTAGTTGGTCACGGCACGCAGACGATTGCCTCCGATAGCAAACAGCCAGACTTCCTGCTCGGCCAGCGCAGCGGCAAGTTGCTCGGGCGAAAGCCTGGCATGATCCAGTTCAAAGATCACAATGTTGGTTTGCACTGCCAGAGGGTCGATGGTGATGCCGGGCAGGTCGGCTATGCCTTCAGCCAATCGTCTGGCATTGGCATGGTCGTCGTCAAGCCGGTCCACCATTTCGCTCAGGGCAACGATGCCCGCGGCGGCGATCACCCCGGCCTGGCGCATGCCTCCGCCTACCACTTTGCGTGCACGTCTGGCTCTTGCGACGAAATCGTGATCTCCCGCAGCCATCGAACCGACCGGCGCACCCAGTCCCTTGCTGAGGCAAATATTGACCGAATCGCAGCCGGAAACCAACTCCCGCACATCAACATCAAGCGCCACCGCTGCATTGAAGACCCGGGCGCCATCCAGGTGCAATGCCAGACCGTGTCTCGCCGCGATCTCGACAACCGCGCGTGTGTATGAGATGGGCAGCACTGCGCCGCCGCAGCGATTGTGGGTGTTCTCAAGCAGTATCAGGCGGGTTGGCGGCTGGTGGATATCATCGGGTCGAATCGCCTTTTCGAGCGTTTCCAGATCGATGGTGCCGTCAGGCCGATTGGGCACATTTTTTGGCTGAACGCTGCCCAGAGCGGCCATGCCGGCTTGCTCGTAGACGAAGGTGTGGGCCTGATCTCCCACGATGGCTTCATCTCCCCGCCCGCAGTGGGCCAGAATGGATATGAGGTTGGCCATGGTGCCCGACGGTACGTAGACCGCAGCTTCCATGCCCAGCATTTCCGCGGCCAGTTCCTCCAGGCGTTTCACGGTCGGGTCGTCGCCAAGCACGTCATCGCCTACTTCGGCCTCATACATGGCCTGGCGCATGGCAGGGGTCGGTTTGGTCACAGTGTCCGATCGCAGATCAATGATTTTCATGGTGAATGCTTTCTATGGGTAAGTAGGCAAGTAGACAAGGAAACAAGTAGACAAGTAGACAAGGAAACAAGTAGACAAGTAGACAAGGAAACAAGTAGACAAGTAGACAAGGAAACAAGTAGACAAGTAGACAAGTAGACAAGGAAACAAGTATACAAGTAGACAAGGAAACAAGTAGACAAGTAGACAAGTAGACAAGGAAACAAGTAGACAAGTAGACAAGGAAACAAGTAGACAAGTAGACAAGGAAACAAGTAGACAAGTAGACAAGTAGACAAGGAAACAAGTAGACAAGGAAACAAGTAGACAAGTCAACATGATCGTTGGCACACCAGCAACGATAAAAATGTGGATGCGGTGGACACCAACACGTTCCCGGCCTTTCAGGTGTCTTGCCGACAGGCCACCTGGCCGCGTCACTCCCGCTGTCATCCTCGCGAACGCCGCCAGCACGCTAGCAAGCGGTGCGTGAGCTAGGCGTACCGTGAGGTAGGAACGCGGGAGCCCAGGACTCAATGCCGCTTTCGCATGGATGATGTTCGCCTATCGCAGAAGCGCCTATTTTCAGGACAGTAGACAAGTTTGCCGATGCACCAGAAGCCAGGTATGGAGTTCGTTCCAATTGCATAGTTGGAGTTACTCAACTCGCTGGCGGCGGCTCGTCCCAGACGGCTCGACGAAAACTCAGCCAGGCACGGGCGAATTCCGTTTCCACGCCAGGCACCGCCCGCTCGACCAGGGCAAGGGTTTCGGCGTAGAGAGCCTGCATCTCCGCGACCGCGGCGCGATAGTCCATCCAGAATACCATACGCAGCCGTTCCTGCAAATCCTGTGGCGCCACCGTCATGCGGGCGATCAGAACCTGGGCCCACTTGAAACGGGGATCGGGCAGGAAAATGCGATTGCTCGCCAGGAGAAGGCGCAACAGTTTCTTTTGCATCTGGCTGAATAGATCATACAATGGAATATGCGCCTCACGCTCGGCCAGCATATCGGCCCTCCACCAGGCCTCGTTCACTTCCAACTGCTGCTTGACTACTGCTGCGGCCAGCTCATCGGAGTAGTTGATACGTGCCTTCCATTGAGAAAGCAGATCGACTCCGAAACAGGGTTGGCCATTTTGCACAGAGGACAGCAGGATGTGTTTGTTGTCGTCGACATCGAGATCGTCAACCACATCGGTCAGCCAGCTCTCCATGGTGTTCGCCAGAAATGCGCTGACACCGATATTGACTCCCCGAACGTAGAAGTGCTCAGACCACTCCAGGTCCTCATAGGGCCAAATCTGGCTGGCATGACCTTCTGTGCGCAGAAGAATGTCACGGTACTCGCCCTCGCCCGGAGGATTGTTCCAATTGATATCGATAGCGCTGCCGGCTGCCTGGAGTATGGCAGACCGCTCCGCGTCGTCGGGTGGTTCGGACCAGAACACGTCCAGCTCGATATCGGAATGGCGGTCGGCCCAGCCCCTGGCCACAGATCCTGCCAGCGAAATAGCAGCGATCTTGGGATTAGTCCTGTACGCGTCGGCGACCGACCTGACGAACTCCTGCCGCCATCGTGTTGCGTGGGTCATGATGCTATTCCATCGAAAAGATTATGCCAGATGAACGCTGACAGACGCAGATCAATCCAAAAAAGGATCAGAAAAGATCAGCGAGAATCTGCGCCGGAGGTCTGCGTAATCAGTGTTCCTCTGGCTTGTCCAGGTTAGGGTAAGGCGGTTTGTCAGCTGTGTTTGCCTAAGACTAACCCGGCTAACCCGGAGAAATGGGGACTTCGTGCAGCCTGGACTCCAATGCATATTTGGAATACCGGCAGGACAATTGGGAGATACGGGCCCGCCGGTCTCACGGCTCTGTTCGCCGGCGACGTCGTGAACTTGGTGGCTGCCATGATCTGGGGTAAACTTATGCTGGGAACATTGTAGTACTGATGCTTTGAAACGTTGGTCATTGCCATGGTCAACTCTATTGCAGCGGGAGAAGACACAATGCGTCGCATGAGACTCAGTGAAGAACAGATTCGGGAAATGGTCCAACAGGACCGGGCGCAGGGCAAGACACCTGATTTGAGCAATCGGGACCTTTCCGGACTCGGGTTTTTTCGAGCCGAGTTGAGTGAGGTCGATTTTCGCCGAAGTGACCTGACATCCACCAACTTTGGGCGAGCGGATCTCAGCGGTTCATTGTTTCAGGAGGCAGATCTGAGCCAGGCCGATTTTGGAGGGGCTGATCTGAGCGGTGCCGGCATGAGACGGGCCAATCTATTCAATGCCACCCTGGTTGGGGCGAATCTTCAGGGCGTTGATATGCGGGGCGTGCAGCTGCAGGGCGCTGATCTCAGTCGTGCCAATCTGGCGGGCGCTCAGCTTGAAGGAGCACGCTACAATGAGTATACCAGTTGGCCAGCGCTGTTTGAACCCACAGAAGCAGGCGCGGTAAACGAAGTTGCTTCGTAGGAGGGTCTGGCCCAGGTTCTGGCAGGTGACAACACCATCCATGTCCAGGCCCGATCAATACTTCCTCACCAGATTTCGGTAAGCGGTAGGTTGGCGGCGCTGTAGTATCTGTGTTTGTTCCCGTGTTCCCCGGACGTCGTCCAGATCGATGGTTGCAATCGCATATCCCTCGACAGGCTCCTCGAGGTTGGTGTAAAGCTCAGCGCTGGGACCTACAACCATCGAATCGCCGCAGAAAGCGTAGCTTGGTTCCTCGCCGACTCGGTTGGCTCCGGCCACAAAGACTCCGTTTTCGCAAGCCCTCGCCACGTTGAATGCGCGCCACTGGGCATTGTCATCGACTTCCCAGGCGCCTGACACCGCGATGATCTCGGCGCCGTCCAGGGTAAGACTTCGGGCAGCTTCCGGGAATGCCAGATCCCATCCCAGCAGGAGGCCAACGCGTCCCGGCCCGTTGCGGAACTCGACATCCCACGCCAGGAAGCGATACCCATTTCTGAAGGCCAGGCGCTCCTCGCCACCGAGATGAACCTTGCGATAATCGCCGATCAACTCCCCTTCGGAGCCTAGAAATACGGCGCCATTATAGAGGATGCTTTCGACTTTTTCCTTGATAACCATACCAAATACGATATGGACTCCATATTCGCCCGCACGCTTGGCAATGTAATTCACGCTGTGCCCATGGATGCTCTCAGCCAGTTCAGTGAATCGAGGGCCCGCCTCGTAGCCCGTTGTAGTCAGTTCCGGGAACACGATCAGGTCTGTAGGTTGTTCCTGACAAATACGGTCCACAAATTCGCCCATGCGCTCGAGGTTTCCCTCCACTTCGCCCAGACGTGGATTGAATTGAACCAATGCAACGTTGATTTCTCTCATGATGGTCTCCTCTTTTCTTTCACTATCCCTCTCCCAGCAGGGCTTCCATTTCAACAGGGCTTAAGCCGCGCCAGCCGAAGCGTTTCCAGTCGACATATCCACGATCGCTGAACTCAACACCTTCGGACTCGAGAAGAAGTTGTTGCTCTTCGGCGGCATGCTCCAGGTTTCGAATGCTGATACGTCCCTGCGCGTTGATAACCCGTTGCCACGGGACCTCGGATGCTTGTTCCTGCGGCAGGGATGCCAACGCCCAACCCACGGTGCGGGCGGCTCTGGGGTGTCCCAGAATCGCAGCGACCTGCCCGTAGCTGGTGACTTTCCCCGGAGGGATTTGTTTGACAACCAGGTAGATCTGTTCGAAAAAACGGGACGGGGACAATTTGTTGCCTCCCGGAGATGTTTGCTAACGGCCTGCCGCCGTTCGGGCAAGCTCCGCTTTCATAGCCTGCCAGTCTTTCGGCGTATTGGCATTGGAGAAGCTTTTCCCTTCCCGGTCAAATATGGCGATCTCCCGCTGTTCGACCAAACGCACGCGTACATCAGGATAGAAGCCAATAATCTTGCGTCGTTTGCTTTCCAGGCGCCCTTCGATGGCCTGGATACACCGCCTGTGATACAGAGCGTGAAGGGGTTCATAATTTCCGTTGTGGCGCGGAACGACGATATCGTGGCCTTCAGTCAGCAACACCATGAAGCGTACCAGTCGATGATCGACCAGCGGCATATCACAGGCTACGACGAGTGACCAATCGTTGACCGCTACTGTCAGACCCGCGTGGATGCCTGCCAGTGGACCCGAGCCACCATACAGATCCCCTGTCTGACGCACGGCAAGATTGTCGTAGAGTTCCGGGTTGTTGCTCACGATAACCAGGTCATCGGAAAGCACACTCAGGTTGGACACGACGCGTTCGATCAATGTTTCGTCCGCACTGATCTCCAGCAAAGCCTTGTTGCTGCCCATACGACGGCTTCGGCCGCCAGCCAGGATGATGATGCTAATCGGTTGCAAGCCGTTTTATCCCTTGCAAACAGCGAAAGCGGGCGCCAGGAAGACGCCCGCTACAGGTACGAAATGCAGTTCGATGGAAAAGAGCTAGGCCCCTGCGCCCTGCTCTACCAGGAAGTTGACTGCATCACCGACTGTGGAAATGCTCTGGGCATCCTCGTCGGAAATCTCGCCGCCAAACTCCTCTTCGAAGGCCATGATCAGCTCGACCAGATCCAGAGAGTCGGCTTCCAAATCATCGCGAAAGCTGGCTTTCATCGTTACCTGGTCCTCGTCGACTCCCAATTGGTCAACGATGATATTCCGCACCTTGATAAAAATAGTTTCTTTGTCGGACATGACTTTTCCTTTCTTCTCCAAAATTCGCTGAAAATTTCCCGATATTCTAGCAGCCCTCGCTGTTGCTGTCAACTTCGAAACAGACTGGGATTGCGCAACACGTCCAAGGGGAACGTATCTTCCGCCGCACTTCGCTGTGGTTCCCAAAGGCGCCAGGTACTTGACAAGCGAGACCGCGGCTGGTAAGATGCCCGCTGGCGGCGCGCCCAAGGGCTGAATGGCCAGGCTGGTGGAGCAATTCAGGGCTGGCGTTCGCTGTTTCAAACACCAGAATCGTGGAAAAGTTACGAGTGGACCATCAAACTCGCAAGGCGGACCACATCCGAATCAACCTGGAAGAGGATGTGCAGTTTCCCAGGCTATCGACCGGTTTGAATCGCTACCGTTTCCTCCATCAGGCACTTCCGGAGATGGATATGGCTGATGCCGATACGAGCGTCAACCTTCTGGGCAAGACGTTGCGATTCCCCTTTCTGATATCATCGATGACCGGCGGGACGCCTGAGGCTGAGCGACTCAACCGGAACCTGGCCATTGCGGCTCAGAACCGGGGTGTTGCCATGGGCCTTGGTTCCCAGCGGGCCGGCCTTGAACTGGAGGGGAGCGCCCGCACTTTTCAGGTCCGCAGTGAAGCACCCGATATCCTGCTCATGGCCAACCTGGGTGCTGTGCAACTAAACAAGGGCTATGGGATCGAACAGTGCCTGCGGGCCGTCGACATGATCGAGGCCGATGCTCTGATTCTGCATCTCAACCCGCTGCAGGAGGCGCTGCAAGCCGATGGGGATTGGAACTGGCGGGGGCTGCTCGGAAAAATCTCCGGGGTAGTTGCCAACGTTGGGGTACCGGTGGTGGTGAAGGAAGTCGGTTGGGGCATCTCGGCCGCGGTAGCCCGCCAGTTATCTGAGGTGGGTGTGGCTGCAATCGACGTGGCTGGCGCAGGTGGAACATCCTGGAGCGAGGTGGAGTATCACCGGGCGCCTGACGAACGTCTTCGCCGTCTGGCTCGATCCTTTGCAGACTGGGGCAATCCCACTGCCGATTGCCTGGTGGCTGTCGGGGAAGCTGTACCTGATCTCCCTCTTATTGCCAGCGGTGGCATTCGAACCGGCATTGATGTCGCCAAGTGTCTCGCGCTGGGTGCTACGGCCGCCGGGCTGGCGCTCCCATTTCTGAAAGCCGCTGACGTTTCGGCCGGGGCAGTGATCGAAGCCATCGATATTCTCGGGGATGAACTTCGACTCGCGATGTTCTGTGCTGGTGCAATTGACATGGCGGCGCTTCAGCAACCAGGCAGGTTAATCGAGACCCGGAAATAGAGAATCAGCAGGCTGCGGTTCAGGAGACCAATGATTCAAGATATCTTTTCGGGTTACATCCCGTTGATCGACGCCGAGATGCGCCAGATTCTGGGCGATGATCAGGCGGATCTGGCAGCTCATTATGGCATGCTGCGTTATCACATGGGATGGGTGGACGAGCAGTTCCAGACGGTTCGAAGCGACGGAGGAAAGCGCATCCGTCCGGTGCTATGCCTGCTGGCATGTCAGGCCGTGGGTGGCACGGTGGACCAGGCATTGCCTGCAGCCGCTTCCCTGGAGTTGCTGCATAATTTCTCCCTGATTCACGACGATATCGAAGACGATAGTCCGACGCGAAGGCACCGGCCAACCGTATGGGCTATCTGGGGCCGGCCCCAGGCAATCAATGCCGGTGATGCCATGTTTTCAGTATCGCGGGTTGCATTGAGTGGCCTGGCTGAACGGGGCCTGCCGGCGGAGGTCGTCCTGGATGCCACCCGCGTATTCGATGAAAGTTGTCTGCGTTTGACCGAAGGCCAGTTTCTCGATATGTCCTTCGAGGATCGACTGGATGTGACCAGCGAGCAGTATCTGCGAATGATTGGCGGCAAAACAGCGGCACTGCTTGGTGCCAGTCTGCGTATCGGGGCGATCGTGGGCGGCGCCAGAATGCCAGTTCAGGACAGCCTGGCAGACTATGGCTACCAACTTGGATTGGCATTTCAGATCAGGGACGATCTGCTTGGTATCTGGGGGGATGAGAGGCAGACTGGCAAGTCGGCCCAAAGTGACATCCTGGCGCGCAAGAAATCATTGCCAGTTGTCTACGCTTTGCAGCACTTTGATGTGGGCGAGGCCCTGTCCGCGCTCTATAGCCAGCCCATTTTCCCCGATGACGTCCAGGCGGTTATGGCTCTGTTGGACCAATGCGGCGCCCGGGTCTATGCCGAGGATATGGCGGCCAGCGCCCATCGGGCAGCTCTCGATGCGTTACAAGCCAGCGGGGTCCTCGAAGCTGAAAACGGGGTGGGTCAGGCCTTGTTGCAGATTTCCAGGGCGCTGCTCGATCGGCAGAAGTGAACTCGTTAGTCGGGCACTAGGGCAAAAAGCGGACGAAGACCTGGTTACCGATCAACCGTGCTTCAGGCGCGAGTCGAATCCGATCGGGCAATTGTTCCAGCAAACCAAGCCGCGTCAGTTCGACTACTTCCTGGCCAAAAACATCGATCAGAGCGGCCCCGTGCTTGCGCTCGAATCGTTGGTAACCAACCCCTTCTTCGGTCAATCTCAGGCCCAGCATCATAGTTTCACCCATTGCCAGGGGCGCGTCGATTTCTTCTGCTGAATCGACAGGGGAAGAACCATTGCCAATGGTGCGGATGAATTCCGGTACCAGCCTTTGGTTCGACCAGCGCACGCCCCTTTCGGACGAATGGGCACCCGGACCAAATCCCAGATAGGTTTCGTTGCGCCAGTAGGTCAGGTTGTGCCGGCATTCCGGTCCCGAAATGGCTGATTCCCCTGGTTCATGGGTCGAATGGGCGTCAGCTCGGGCCCAATTGCTGATTTCGTATTGAAGGTATCCTGCATCCGCCAGAAGCTCAACCGCTATCTCGTAGAGATCGGCCGCTCGATCGGGGTCGGGGTAGGGAAACCTGCCGGCCGCTGCCCAATCGGCAAACGGGGTGTTTTCTTCAATTGTCAGGGAGTAGAGCGACAGATGTTCGGGGTGTAGGTCGATCGCCTGGCGCAGTGAGGCGCGCCAGGTCGCTGTGGTCTGGAAGGGCAAACCGAAGATCAAGTCCAGGTTGATGTTGTTGAATCCCGTCCGCCGGGCGGCGCCAACCGCCGCTCGTGCCGTCGCTGCATCGTGAATGCGGCCCAAAAATTGCAGTTCCCCGTCGTCGAAGCTTTGCACTCCCAGGCTCAACCGGTTGATATCCATCTGGCGAAGCGCTGCAAAACGCAGGCTGTCGACAGTGCCCGGGTTGGCCTCGCTGGTGATCTCGGCATCCGGCAGGATTCGAAAAGCGCGCCGAATCGTCGTCAGGATTCGATTTAGTTGGATGGGAGGTAGAACGGTGGGTGTCCCACCACCAATAAAGACAGTTTTGACGGCGGGACGGTTGCGCTGTGCGCCTGCCAACTCGATCTCCTGAACAAGCGCATCGGTGAAGCTTTCGTGTAGTCGATTAAGGCCGGCGAAGGTGTTGAAATCGCAATAGGGGCATTTCTTCTGACAGAAAGGAATATGGATATAGAGTGAAAGCTCCGACGAAACCGGCATCACGAGTCGTCGTCGCCGTCCGTGGCGTTTTCGAAGCGAAAGCCATGGCCCCTGACGGTAACAACGTACTGATGCTCCGGATCGCCTTCGCTTAACCTTTCCCGCAGACGGCGAATCAGCGCGTCGATAGCTTGCTCACTCACCCCTTCTTCAACTGCCTCGGGCCACACCTGTCGCACAACCTCGTCACGGCTCACGACTCCTCCCTGAGCCCGGATCAGGCTGGAGAGCAAACGAAATTGTGCCGGGGAGAGTGGCGGGTCGATGATTGTGTCATCCAGAGAGACCTGTCGCGTGTTATCGTCGATCTGCAGCCGCCCTTGTGTAACAGGTATTTCAAAGGTCAATGGCGCGGTCTCGCCGGTGTCGACAAAGGCCAGCTTAAACCGCAATGCGATCTGGATCTCATCGCCATCTTCCAGCGCATGGGTGCCTGCCAGTTCCAAACCATTCACAAAGGTTCCGTTTTTACTTTTCAGATCTTCTACGATGTAGGAACTCTCTTCATTTTGCCAGACAACCTGGGCGTGGTGCCTTGAGACGAGACGGTCGGGTAGGACGATATCACAGTCGGCATTGCGCCCGATAATGAATCGTCTGCGGCCCAGGGTCCAACGCCGGCCGGCCTCATTGCCGCCCCGTTGAAGGATTAGCATAGCGTTTTCGATTGGTGACATTTGCGACTTTCCTCAAGCGTTTGACAGGTATTCGGTCGTGGGTGATAATTGCATACGGTCTCTACACCACGAAATTGCTCGTTTTCGGATGACCAGGGTTTTTTCTATGCCAGCACCTTTCGCTGTGGGAACGGTCCTTCGTTCTCGCTATAAGATCACAGAATTGGTAGGCCAGGGCGGCATGGGTGCCGTCTATAAGGCCGAAGATCTTCGCCTGGAAGGGCGCCTTTGTGCCGTTAAGGAGATTCTTCCCGATTTTAGCGCCTTTCCCGATGAGCTGGAACAAATGCAGGATCAGTTTTATCGGGAGGCCTCAATTCTGGCACGTTTGGACCACCCGAATTTGCCCAAGGTGTCCGATTATTTCTCATCTGAAGAGCGTGAATTACTTGTCATGGATTTCGTTCCAGGCCGAGATCTGCGGGAATTGGTCTCCGATGCCAAACGGCGCGGCCAGTTTCTTGACGAACGGCAGGTACTTGGCTGGGCTGCACAGCTTTGTGATGCCCTGAGTTATCTTCACAATCAAAATCCTGCGGTCCTTCACCGGGACGTAAAGCCGTCCAATATCAAGCTGACGCCGCGAGGGACGATCAAGCTGGTTGACTTTGGGCTTGTCAAGGTACTGGCGCCTGATGATACGCGTACGGTCACAGTCGTTCAGGGTCGGGGCACGGTCCAATATACGCCGCTCGAGCAATATGGCGGCGACACGGGGCATACCGACGCCCGCTCTGACATTTACTCGCTGGGTGCCACGCTATATCATCTCCTGACAGGCCGGGCACCGGCCGACGCCAAACAGCGATTCCTGTTACCCGGCGCTCTTTTGCCGCCCCGGGAGATCAACCCGCGGGTTTCAACTCGGACCGAACGTGCCATCATGCGGGCTGTAGCCATGCATCCCGACGAGCGCCCGAGCGACGCGGCCCAATTCAGGAATCTGCTCATTGGCTCACAGGTCATCAACGTTCAGGGAATCGCTCAAGCGCAGAGCCGGTCAGCAGAGTGGACCTCCGCCATTCAGCGAAATGGTCTTCTGGCGGGCGCAGCGTTAGGTCTTCTGGCAGTTGCTCTCATAATCAGCTTGCTTGCGCCCCGAATGCCGGCAATACCGGGCGAGCGCTCAATATCATTGACCCCGGCATCTTTGCTCCTTGCTGAAGAGGGCCAGTAACACCTACGCTCTCTTATGCCACTCCTTCCGTGCCCACAGGATCGCCAGCGGCAAGAGGCAACCGATGGTCGTCACCACTGCCGCACCCCAGGGACGCCACTCCCGTTGCATCCAGTTTGCTCCTGGCAGCATACCCAGGCCATACAAGGAAAACCCGATCAAACCGCCGATAGTTGCAATCAACAGGTTCCGTACGGTCTGCTCGGGGATTTCGGCCGTCATCCGATAGAAGAGCAAGCCCACCACAGCTACCGCGATGATGGCAATCAGTGACATACCGAACGATCCCGGGTTGACCCGTCTGGGCGGCAAGGGTAAGACCGGCGTCGGAGCTGGAGTCACGGTTGGGGTGGCGCTGGGTTCTTTGGTCGGTGTCGGTGTCGTGCTGGGGCTTGGCGTGACCGTTGGAACGGGAGATGGCGTGGCAGTGGCCGTGGCAATGGCCACCTGGGCCTCTCCTTCGGCTTCGTCCACGATGTTAAGGATCAAACTGAGGGATCCCTGTGCGTCGCCGGCACGGGCTCGCACCTCGAAGTCGCCGGCCCGTTCAAGGACGACAGAGGTCTCCGCGAATCCGTCAACGGTGCCACTTTCACCCAGAGGCAGTTCGAATTGGTCACCACGTTGCTGCAGCCGGAACACCACCGTTGTGTTGTCTGGCACCAGCCGCCCATTGAAGTCCAGGATGGGGCCCGCAAGTACCCGCAAGGTGTCATCAACCTGGGCCGTGAAAGTGTTGCTGCCCATCCGCACCCGGACATCCGGGACCTGGAGCGGAATAGACTGGGCAGGATCCGGTTTGAGTTTTTCGGCGATGACATAATTGATTCCACTGATGTCGACCGGGGAGGAACCTGTGGGAGAAAATTCTCTGAACAAAGCTCGAATTGATGCTTCCAGGAATGGCTCAGTCTTTCCGAAGGCTGCAAAGTAAGCCGTGAGCTTGGAGATGTCAGTGGCATCCAGGAAGAATGGGGCGTTATAGCTCATCGCTATGACCCGTTTGCGCTCCCGACTCACTGGCCGCTGGTCAAGGAACTGTCTGAGTGCACCCGAGGAAGGGACGTTTGGATCCTCGTCCAACATCGCAAAGACCAACCAGTCAGCAGCATCGATGAGTGCCTCGATTTCCTGGGAGGCCGCTTCGCTGGAACTGCCTTCGAGAAAGGCATTCAACTGGACAAAGCTAAGGCTTTCCACATTCTCCGGTTGCACCTGGCCGCTGCCCTGAGGACCATATTGGCGCAAAATGATCTCCTCCAGGGCGCCAGGCTGGATGAGTGGAAACGAGGGGCAATCTTGCCCGTCCTGACACTCCTGGACCTCTCTTGCATCTGTGAATATCAGGATCTTTTCGTCGGAACCGGGTCCGGTAGGCATTCGCTGGGCCAGCTCAGCCGAGCTGGGGCTGAGCAGCGTGACCGCATCCCTGGCTACCTGGGCAATGGTCGCTTCCGAGGTCGTCTCCCGGACCGCGATCTCGGTGCCATCGACCAGTGCGCTTCGCAGGTCGAGCTCTGGATAGAGCCTGGCCTTCATGTTCAGGATACGAGCCACCGCAGCATCGACGCGGCGCTGAAAATCGGCGTCGCTCGTGTATTTGTCTCGAAAAAACTCGATCGTCTCCTCGATATTGGCCAACTCATCCTGCCAATCGTCGGTCAGCGAAAACCGGGAAAGAAGCAGCAGATCGTTTCCTGCCAGCAGGGCTTCCTGGGCAATCTGTTTTGTGGGAAAACTTTGCAGCGTCGGATCGTAGTATTTGCGGATAGCAGGAGCGCCCAGCGCTTCGCTCATCACCACGCCGCCCTGGTCAACGCGCCAGTCACTGAACGGTGGACTTGCCAGGAGTTCCTGTCCGAGTTGAGGCGCCAGGCTGATGGGAGGAATGCCTTCGCTGCTGCCCTGAATAGCGGCATAACGAACGTGAGTGCTTGACAGCCCGTCGGTGGTCGTGGCGGCGTCAGAGGGGGTATCCTGCCCGTCGGCCAGAAGGGCGTCCAGCGTGCCAGGTTTGACGGCAGCAGCAAATGGGACCAATTCCACCGAGGCCAGTTCCCCGGCCGATTTCTGGATGGTCGCAACTTCATCTTCGGGAAGACGGTCGCTGCTTCCCTGGCCGGGAAAATGGTTTGCCACGGTGGCGATTCGGCCATCAGACCCTTGATGGATCCCGCCGATATAGGCCCGGGAGAGGCGACCCACCCAGTATGGACTTCCGCCAAAAGATCGCACGCCAAGGCTTGTTTGGTCAGGCCGCGGCCGGTCGAGGATGTCCAGGGAAGGACCGGACAGAAGGTTGATTCCGATGTCAGCCAACTCTTGTCCCACGATGCGACCAACAGTAGCCACCGCATCGGTGCTCCATGTGGCGCCAAGAGCCATGTTGCTGGGCAGAGGTGTCATGCCGCCGGTCAGCTGAGAATAGGGGAAACCATCCCCCTCTTGTTCGATGCCAATCAAAAGCGGAAGGGTGACGCCGCGATTTGGCGGCACCGGCAGTCTGCGCACCTCACGATTTTTTGGCACAATCGCGTCCTCAGCAGGTAGATCGCCGTCGAAGGCCAGGGCTTGAAGCTGGTTGGTTAGCCGGACCAACTGGTCGGGGATGTTGGCGGGGCTGCCATCGGGCTCCAGATTGTGAAAGTTGCCGTTGTCCGACCGGAGCAGAACGCCACCGACACGGTATTGCCTGATCAACGTCGCGATATCGGCCGCGGGGGTAACCTCGTCGCCCTCGAAGGTGACGACAAAAAGCTGTCCAATTCGGTCGTCGACCGACATGGCTTCGAGAATGGGATCGACATCGATCGGTTCCTGATGGGCAGCGACACGATCTGCGGGCAAGAATCCAGCCACGACAGCGGAAAGGAGCAGGATGCTGATAAGCCGGCTTGCCAGCCAGTTGCGACCAGAGCGCGATGGATGATGATGGGTCATCATTGCTAGTATACTTGGCGGGGGAATTGTCGTCAAACTGGCAAAAACGGCTGGAATCGCGCTGGAAATCCTTATGCAACCAACTTCCAAACACTTTGCGTATGGCTTTCTGCAAATCGGGAATCCCTGGTCTCGGCTTTGGACAATCAGCACGACCGATGTATAATAAGGCGTTGCGAACCCATGTTCTGTTTACGACCTCCCGGGAGCGATGAATCGGTGCCGGAATTCCAGTTAGTTTCAGAGTTCAAACCAATGGGCGACCAGCCGGAAGCGATACGCCGGTTGCTTGCCGGCATCGACGCGAACTACAAGCATCAGACCCTGCTGGGCGCAACCGGCACGGGAAAAACCTTCGTGATGGCTTCGGTAATCGAGGCGATTCAGCGACCTGCATTGATCCTGGCCCACAACAAGACGCTGGCAGCTCAGTTGTATGCCGAGTTTCGGGAGTTCTTCCCGCATAACGCAGTGGAATACTTCGTCAGCTACTACGATTACTACCAGCCAGAGGCCTACATCCCCAGAACGGACACTTTCATCGAGAAGGATGCTAGCATCAACGACGAGATCGACCGCCTTCGTCTGGCTGCCACCGCATCCCTGTTTTCCCGCCGCGATGTGGTCATCGTAGCCTCCGTGTCGGCGATCTATGGCCTTGGCAGCCCACAGGATTATGGACGGGAGGTCGTTCATCTTGGCGTTGGGGAGACGATTCGACGAAATCTCATCCTGCGGCGACTGGTGGATATTTATTACGACCGAAACGACGTGGCGCTGCAGCGAGGAAAGTTCCGGGTCAGGGGCGATACACTGGAGATCCAGCCGGCCTATGGCCAGACCGCCTATCGGATCGAACTATGGGGTGATGAAGTCGAACGCATCAAGGAGATCGATACCCTGACTGGCGAGGTGCTGGCCGAGCATTCAGAGATCGACATTTTCCCGGCAAAACATTTCGTGACTCCTGCCGATAAACTGGCGGAAGCTGTGGGCAAGATCGAGGATGAACTGGAGGAACGGATCGCCTGGTTCAAGGAGAACGATCTGCTTCTGGAGGCCCAACGAATCGAACAGCGTACCCGCTACGATCTGGAGATGATGCGCGAGGTGGGTTACTGCTCGGGAATCGAGAACTACAGCCAGCCTCTGAGCGGACGTCCTCCCGGGTCTCAGCCCTGGACGCTGCTTGATTATTTTCCTGCTGATTGGCTCTGCATCGTCGATGAAAGCCACATGACCATTCCCCAGATCCGGGGCATGTTTCGCGGCGACCGGTCGCGCAAACAGGTCCTGGTCGATTTTGGATTCAGGTTGCCATCGGCGTTGGATAACCGGCCGTTGCAGTTCGACGAGTTCGAGACGATGGTAAACCAGGTGGTCTACACGAGCGCGACGCCCGGCCCTTACGAGCGCGAGGTGTCAAGTCAGGTGGTGGACCAGGTCATTCGCCCGACAGGATTGCTGGACCCTGTGGTGGAGATCAGGCCTGTTAGTGGCCAGGTTGACGATCTGGTAGGCGAGATTCGCCAGCGTCTGAGCAAAGGGCAGCGGGTTCTTGTCACTACATTGACAAAGCGCATGGCCGAGGATTTGGCGGACTACCTGGCTGATCTGGGAATCAGGGTTCATTATCTCCACAGCGAGATCCATACGCTCGAGCGGGTGGAAATACTGCGCGACCTGCGGCTCGGCGTCTATGACGTGGTTGTCGGGATAAACCTGTTGCGAGAGGGGCTTGATCTGCCCGAGGTGAGCCTTGTCGCTATTTTGGATGCCGATAAAGAGGGTTTTCTGCGATCAGAGTCCGCTCTCATTCAGAACATGGGGCGCGCCGCTCGCCATGTCGAAGGCAAAGCGTTGCTGTATGCCGATCGCATCACCGATAGCATGCGGCGCGCTATCGAGGAAACCGACCGGCGCCGTGAAAAGCAGCGGCAATACAACGAGCAACATGGAATCGAACCGGCGAGCATCGTGAAGTCTATTCGCGACCTGACGCAGCGGCTGCAGCTTAGCGTTGCAGAGCAGAGCGAAGACTACGAGGTTGAAGTGGGCGAGGATGGCCGCGTGGCACAGCCTCTGAACGCCCTGCCCAGGGGTGAACGGGTCAGGATTATCCGCGACCTGGAAGGGGAAATGCACCAGGCTGCTGAAGATCTTCGGTTCGAAGAAGCGGCAGCTCTCCGAGATCAAATTATCGAACTCAAACGCAGTCTGCAGGAGGATTCCGGTCTGCCGGCCTGGAAACGGGATACTCTGGTCGAAATCGAGGAACAGGTTGATTACGCGATCAGCCGGGATCCAGCTTAATGGGTGTGGTGAGAAAGAGTTGACAATGAAATGGCCTCGCTTCCCGCTAATTTACGAAATCAACACGTGGGTGTGGCTTGACGCGCTCAGCCGGCAGGCTGGAGAGCGTTACTCCCTGGCTGATGTGCCCCAGAGCGAGCTGGAACGCCTGGCTGGCCTGGGGCTTGATGGCATCTGGCTCATGGGTGTTTGGCAGCGAAGTCCCGCCGGGCGCCAGGTTGCCCTTCACCACCCTGGGCTGCAGGAGGAATACCACCGGGCATTGCCCGATTTTTCCGATGAGGACGTTGTAGGATCACCTTATGCCGTTCTGGGCTATCGAGTGGATCCTGAGCTGGGTGGTGATGAGGCGCTGGCCTGCCTGCGCCAGCGGCTGTCAGATCTGGGCCTGCGATTGATTCTGGACTTTGTGCCCAATCATGTGGCCGTCGATCACAGGTGGACCACGGATCACCCGGAGCGTCTCCTGCAAGGTGGCCCCGATAACCTGGTCCGTGAGCCCGGCAATTACTTTGAGGTATCGGCTGACGGCACGTGGCGTATCTTTGCGCATGGGCGCGATCCCTATTTCGATGGCTGGACCGACACAGTTCAGATCGATTATCGCGTCGTCGAGGCTCGCCGTGCCATGGCAGATAGGCTGCTGGACATAGCCGATCGCTGTGATGGCGTTCGTTGTGACATGGCAATGCTGGTCACCCATGACATCTTCCAACGCACATGGGGTGGTGAATTTCAGCCGGCGCAGGCGGAGTTCTGGCCAGCAGCCATTGCCGATCTCAAAGCCCGACGTACTGACTTCGCAACGATTGCAGAGGTCTACTGGGACATGGAGTGGGAACTTCAGCAGCAAGGCTTCGATTTCACCTATGACAAACTCCTCTATGATCGTTTGCTTGAGGGCGATGCCATGGCGGTGCGTCTGCACCTGACCGCCAGTCCAGACTACCAGCAACACCTGGCGCGCTTCATCGAAAACCATGATGAACGCCGGGCCGCCGAAGCCTTCGGTATTCCCGCCAGCCGCGCTGCGGCGGTTCTGTCCCTTAGCCTGCCAGGCCTGCGGCTTCTTCATGAAGGCCAACTCAGCGGCAGCCGCGTGAGATTGCCTGTTCAGCTGGGGCGCCGTCCGGATGAGCCAGAGAACAGGGGACTGGAAAAGTTTTTCCAACGTCTTTTGCTGGCGCTGAGACACCCGGTATTTCAAGAGGGCGATTGGCAATTGTTGCGGCCGCTGCCGGAATGGGAGGAGAATCCAAGCCACCGTCAGGCAGTGGCGCATTGCTGGACGTTGCAAGAGGACTATCGGTTGATCATCGTCAACCTGTCTGATCAGCCTGCTCAGTTTTTTCTGCCGGTCCCCTTTCCAGGTCTGGCCGGCAGGGATTGGCGGCTGGTGGACCTGCTCAGCGATGACCAGTATATTCGCAGCGGGGATGAAATGCTGGGACGAGGCCTCTACGTGGATTTACCAGGCTACCGGTATCATTTCTTTGAGCTTCTGCCGGCCTGAGACGACGGGATGACGAGGGATAGCTTATGTCGGAGATTCGACAGAACATGGCGACCAAACAATGGGTCATCATTGCCTCGGAACGAGCCAAGCGCCCGGAGGACTTCGCAGACTGGTCCCGGAGCCGCCCGATGGCCGATGTGCCGGTCTATGATCCGGAATGCCCGTTTTGTCCAGGCAACGAGGAAGGGCCCGAGATGGAGGTCCTGAGATTGCCTGAGGGGGAATCGGATTGGCAGCTTCGCGTGGTCAAAAACAAGTATCCAGCTCTCAATCTGGATGGGCAGCGCGTGCGCCAATTCGATGGCGTACACCGCCGGATTTCGGGTGTGGGTTACCACGAAGTTGTCATCGAGACCAGAGAACACAATACATCGCTGGCAACTCAGACCATCGAAGAGGTGAGCCGGACATTCCAGGCATTCCAGATGCGTGGAAAAGAGATCGCGCTGGATGATCGCATCGAGCACATTATCTACTTTCGAAACCATGGCCCTCATGCCGGCACCTCGCTGGTGCATCCCCATAGCCAGATCATCGGACTTCCTGTCGTGCCATTCAATGTGCGCTCACGAATGGAAGAGGCCCAGCGCTATTTCGATGATACGGGCATTTGCGTCTACTGTGCCATGCTCAAGGATGAGGTAAAGAGCGGCCAACGGGTCGTTGTGGAAAACGAGGATTACGTGGCGTTTTTGCCCTATGCAGCCCTCTCCCCATTTCACATCTGGATCTTGCCAAAAGAGCATCAGTTCAGTTACCTGATGGTCTCACCGCGAGCGATTGATACGCTGGCCGAAATTACGCGGGATGTGCTTGGCCGGCTCTACGTTGGACTGAACGATCCCGATTACAACATCGTGTTGCGGTCCGCGCCTGCCAAAGTCTGGTATGCGGACTACCTTCACTGGTATCTCTCCCTGATTCCTCGTGTTACGCAGTCTGCTGGCTTTGAATTGGGCAGCGGCATGTTTATCAATACAGCTCTGCCCGAGGACAGTGCCGAATTCCTCCGATCGGTAAAAACCTGATCCTTCAACCGGCATTTTTCTCTGGCGCGCTGGCCGAAAGTATGTTATAATGTATACAGCATGACATTACTTCAGAGCGTTGGGGTGAAACCGTGAAACGAACACAGATATACCTGCCGGAAGAGTTACACGATACGGTGCGACGTATTGCCTACGAGCAGCGGCGAAGCATGGCCGATGTTATTCGCGAGGCGGTGTCATCCTATGTGGACCGCCAGAGTGCAGATAGTGCTGGATCAAAAGATGTTGCGGCCCGCAAGACGGCCTGATCATCGTTATCGCACAGCAGATCGGTGATTTTGCGTCGGAGGCGACATTACAGCGACGAGCTTGGGTGTCAAGGCAATCATGATTAAATCAGTGGCTGATGTCGCCTCGGTTATCCGGGGTGGCCGGTCGCCAGGCTTATGTGGAGCGTCGGTATGGAATTAGGACAGGTTCGACAGATCGATATTCAGACGGAAATGCAGGGGGCCTATCTGGATTACGCCATGAGCGTCATCGTTGCGCGCGCTCTGCCCGATGTGCGGGATGGTCTCAAACCGGTGCACCGCCGCATACTTTATGCTATGCACGACATGGGCCTCGACCATGAAAAACCGCACAGGAAATCGGCCCGTATCGTAGGTGAAGTGTTAGGCAAATACCATCCCCATAGCGATGGGGCTGTCTATGATGCCATGGTTCGAATGGCGCAGGATTTCAGCTTGCGCTATACCCTTGTCGATGGGCAGGGCAATTTCGGTTCCATCGATGGCGATAATGCGGCGGCCATGCGTTATACCGAGGCGCGTCTCGAGTTGCTCGCCCACGAGATGCTTTCCGATATCGACAAAGATACCGTTGACTTCACCGTAAACTTTGACGGCATGTTGGAGGAGCCGACCGTGTTGCCGTCCGAACTGCCCAACCTGCTGGTAAACGGCGCCAGCGGCATTGCTGTCGGCATGGCAACCAATATTCCTCCCCACAACCTGGACGAGGTCTGCAATGCCTTGATTTACGTCATCGAGCGCTACGACGAGATTGATGAGATCACGGTTGCGGATCTGATGCAGTTCATCAAAGGGCCCGATTTTCCCACGGCGGGAATAGTCTACCGCTACAGCGGTGATGGAAGCGATGCTGAGGATGTAATTGCCCGTGCCTATGCTTCAGGTCGCGGGCGCTTTCGGATGCAGGCAAAGATCCATATCGAGGAGATGAGTCGCAACCGAAACCGCATCGTGGTGACCGAGTTGCCCTATCAGGTAAACAAGACCCGCCTCATCGAGCGAATCGCCGAACTGGCCCGGGATGAAAAGATCGAGGGCATCACCGATCTGCGCGATGAGTCGGACCGGGCCGGCATGAGGATCGTCATAGAATTGACCCGCAACGCAGACCCGAAGAATGTGTTGGCCGATCTCTATAAGTACACCCCAATGCAGCAGACCTTCGGCATGATCATGCTGGCGCTGGTCAACGGCGAACCCCGTCTGTTGAGCCTGAAGAGGGTGCTGCAATTTCACATTGAACATCGCCGGGAGATCATTCGCCGCCGCAGTGAGTTCAAGTTGAAGCGAGCCAGGGCGCGGGCTCACATCGTCGAAGGTTTGCTCCGGGCCATCGACATTCTGGACGAGATCATCGAAACCATCAGAAAATCCCGCAATACAGAAACGGCCCGCCGGAATCTGGTGCGACAGTTCAAGTTTACGCCGGTCCAGGCCCAGGCCATTCTTGATATGCCGCTCAAACGACTTGCAGGGTTGGAACGGAAGAGGTTGAGCGATGAGCTTGCCGACCTGCGGACGAACATTGCTTATCTGGAGGGCTTGCTGAAGGATCAAAAAAAGATCCTTGGTGTCATCCAGTCAGACCTTGTCGGTCTCAAGGAGCGCTACGCAGATCCAAGGCGCACACGCATCGTGGAACGTGGTGCCTCCCGCGAGAGTCTCACCGTTCGCGATATGCTGGCTGACGAGCCTGTGATGGTGGCAATGGCGTCAGACGGTCATTTGTTGCGGGAAAGCATGAGCGGGCGCCGCCGGGGCAAATTGCCTTCCAAGGTGGGCCGCCGCGCGCCCTCGGTGGTTTCTGCAGGTCGCACGCTCGACGAAGCGTTTCTCTTTTCAGCTGATGGTCGCATGGCGCATTTCGCGGTCCATCGATTGCCCGTCAATAACCCTATCCACGTGGCAGATCTGGGGTTCTTCAATCGCAACGACCGGATCGTCGGGCTTGTATTGGCGGCCAAGGACAACAACGGCGACCCCGAAGGTGACGAACGTTTCATTGCCATGTCCACGCGCGATGGTCGCGTCAAACGGATAAAGATCGGTGATGCCCGGGCCACGGTTCGCGTCTCGACCGCCATGAATGTCGAGCGAGGTGATGAGTTGGTTGGCGTGCAGTTGTCGGATGGCACCGGAGAGATCATGCTGACCACCAGGTTGGGCCAGGTGATCCGCTTCCGCGAATCCGACGTGCGCCCCATGGGTCTTTCGGCAGCAGGGGTTTGGGGCATGAAGTTAAGCAGCGGTGATGAGGTTGTCAGCCTGGCGGTAACACGACCTGATAGCGAACTGGTCATTGCGACCACAGCAGGCTACTTCAAGCGCACCCCTCTTGCTCAGTATTCGATCCAGGGCCGGCATGGCAGTGGCTTGACAGCCATTCGCCTGGGCCAGCGCAGTGGTGCCGTGGCGACAGCCCTCGTGGTTCAGCCCAGTGATGAGTTTTTCAGCGCCAGTCGGGGAGGGACTCTTCGGCGTATCGAATACGGGGAGATCTCCGCGGGTGGACGCAGTGCCATGGGAAAGATGCTGGTGCAACCGGCCAAAAACGATGCCGTAGTTGCCGTGCTTCATCTGCCTTCTGCTCGACCGGGACGAACCGGAGGCGGCCGTTCGGGAACGAAAACGCCGGAAACAGGGAAACCGGCCGCAGCGAAGAAAGTTGGAAAAACAAGGAAGCAGGCGGTCAGAGCTGCCGGTGCAGCGATGGCAGCGGGCGCAAGGACCAAAGCCTCGACAGCCACCAGGTCGCCAACCGCCGCGCGCAGGCAAAAGATAAAAGATGCTGCCAAAGGATCTGGAACAACCAAGAAGGTATCGCAGGGTAAACCGAGCGCGACCGGCAAACCGAAAGCGGGGTCATCCAGCGCCAGGACTTCCTCGACCAGTGGCAAAACGGCCACTGGAAAGGCGCCAGATTCTGGAAAAGAGAAGACACCGGCGGCCAAACGTGATCCTGCTGCCAGTTCAGGGTCGACTGCGAAGGGTGCGACAAAGAAGCCTGCCTCGAAACCTGTTCCAAAGGGGACGACAGGAACACGGAAAAAGAAAGCGCGGCAGCTTTCTCTCCTGGATAAGCTGCGCAGCGTTGGAAAGCAGTCATAAAAAAAAGCCCGGTATGAAAGGTGCCGGGCTTTGTTCAAGGTAGGGCGGGTGGGAGTCGAACCCACATGGGTGTTACCCCGGCGGATTTTAAGTCCGCTGCGTCTGCCATTTCGCCACCGCCCCAGATCAGGTTGATAGCAGATGGCCTATAGCTGACATCCGCTATAGGCCACTTATCCAGAGGCGACGGCCGGACTCGAACCGGCGATCAGGGTTTTGCAGACCCTTGCCTTAACCAACTTGGCCACGTCGCCTGACGTAGTTTCATTTTACCTGGGATGGCGGCTCTTGTCAACTGTCGCATGTTTTCGGTTGGGTATCGAAAATTGTCGCATAGTTCCGCTCGGCCGATCTCGGCTGGCATCGGGAAAACCTCCTGTGGAGGGAACTGTTACAGTGAACGATGATAAGATCTTGACCTGTCGCGAGTGCGGCACAAGGTTCATCTGGACCGCCTTTCAGCAGCGTTCAGCGACAGGGAAACCGGACTATTGTCCCGGATGTATCCAGTTGCTGCCCGGTTCCGGGCGACAACGGGGCACCATCAAGTTCTTCAACGCACGCCGAGGCTGGGGCTTTATCATAGGCACCGGCGGCGGGCAAGTCTTTTTCCATCGGAGTGGGTTGCAGGAAGGGAACAAACCAGGGGAAGGCGACCTGGTGGAATTCGCTGTCGAAGCAACCTCGCGAGGGCCCCAGGCAACCGGGATCATATCCCTCTAAGCGGTTCTTCAGTCGCCAACCCGGACAGCATGTCGTCATACTGTGGAGCCATGTGTCGCCAGTCGAATGACTCGACAACGGGCCGCAGACTTTGCTGCCGCACCATGTCGATTTTGCTGATCGCCCGGTGTAGCAAGGCCACCAGGTCTTCAGGTGACTCGTAGAGACATCGACTGTGATATTCGGAGGGGATCAGGTTGGGGTAGACCAGTCGATTAGGCAGTATCGGCCAGGTGTCGCAATACATGGCTTCGGCGATGCTCACGCCGAAAAACTCGTGGCGTGCGCAGGAGACGACCAGATCGGCCTTCCACAGCCATTCCCCGTACGCCAATCGATCTTTCGCATAGCCAAACTGAACAATGCGGTGGGGCAGACGTTCCCTGGCGCTCTCGAACTCGGTCGGAGTCAATCGAAAGCTTTCACCCAATAAAGCGACCCTGTAATCCGCTCCTGTCAACTCCAGGGCGTCGAGCGCATCGAAGAAGCTGTTGGGACCTTTATCGTGTTCCCAGCGGTGATTCCAGAGAAGCAGGGCAGGCCCGGCGTAAGGGATTGCCGGCCGGGCTTCGTCGAGGGAACCTAGTGCCAGGCCGACCGGCAGGACCTGGCTGCGCTTCTCTATCAGTCTGACGGTATCGGTTTCATTGAAATCGGGGAACTGTTTAAGGAATCGGGGCAGTCCGTCCAGGAAACTATCCCGGTTGAACCTGGAGTTCCACAGGATGCGATCGGCTGCCAGCGCGCTGGTGTAGTTGATGAACGGGTAATGCATATCGGTGCCGGCTGACTGCGTTCGACGCCGGCGGGAGTCGTCCCAGCTTTGGTCGACAGGATTGGCTGGATAGGCCAACTGGTTCTCGTGAAAGTAAAGGGCCACGGGGACGCCGCCGGTGACGTCCCGTGAGAGCGCCAGGAACGTGGCCAGGTCCAGCATGTCGGATGCCAGAATCACGTTGGGCCTCAGCCGGCTTTCCTTCAGCCGTCGGGCCAGCGTAACTGCAGCGCCGTGCATTCGCCACTTCCAGAAACGGCCTGGCAGGGTCAAGAGAGTGACATCATGCCGGCTGTGCCGCGCCAAACCCTCGGCCCAGGTAGCGTGGGAGCCGGTGAAGTAGGGTTCCAACAACAGGACCTTTTGAGGCATAATCTATCAGGATACCATTTTCAGTTTCGAATTCCCGCAGACGAGCGCTGGTTTTGGTAGATTGGAGAATTGAAGAGATCAGCGGAAATCTGCGGCGATCTGCGTGATCTGCGGCTTATTTCTCTCCGATTTCAATCTCAGCAGCTCTTTGTAGATCATATGGGTTTTGTGATCAGGGAAGCGAACCGTCGTGATTGGTCACCCCGGATCCGAGAACTGGATCTGGACTACCGTAGTGGCTGCCCGATTCTGCCAGTTCTTGCCCAACATCGGCTGGGTTGACGCCCTCCTGCAGCAGTCGAGCCGCCTGGCCAGACACGATAGGAGCCGAGAAGGAACTGCCAACCCAAAATCGCAAGCCACCTCCATTCTCGCTTACCGTGCTTATCACACCGAAAGGACATTGGGTATCGGCAGGATCACAATCAGCCGATCGCGGCAGGCAGGACTCGCTGGGCGTCAATTGACCATCCCCTCCGGGCGCAGCGACATCACCCCTGTTGGAGTAACAGGATGGCTTGGTGTAGATATTGCTGGCCGAAACACCCACCACATAGGGGAAATCAGCCGGCAAATCGGGGCTGGCAGCTTCGCCATCTCCCTCGATCTCAGCTGAACTGTTTCCGGCGGCTGCAACCACCACGATGTCATTGTTGTAGACCCGCGAGACAGCCTCTTCCAAGGAAACCACCTCGGCAGGTACCCGGTATTTTTCGACATTCCGGGGCTGGTGAACGCCCAGGCTCAGGTTGGCGACCGCTCTACCCTGTCCCTTGTTCTCAACCACCGAGTCGACAAAGCCGTTGAGTGCAACGATCAACGAAAAAAGATCGCCACACCCATACTTGTTCAGGACCGGATAAAGATGGATGTCTGTGACGGGAGCTACGGCGTTGACCAATCCTGCAACCATTGTGCCGTGCTCTGATGCATCTCCACCGGGGCTGCCGGGAGCGGGCTCGAGTCGATTTAGAATCGGAACGTCGTGCACCGTAAGTGCGAACGAAGCGGAATCTGCCTTCACTCTCGTTTGACCAGCCGACGAAAAGGGCGAGGTGTCGAAGACGCCAACGCGAATAGCAGCGAGCTCAGGCTGGCGCCACTCCTGGCTGTAGACTCTGCCGGCCCTGGCGGTTTTGAAGGCCCACTGGTTCCAGAAGGTGGTCTCGTCGCTCACCGATCCCGGGCCTCCCTGGCCACTGCCTTCCATCTCGAAGGGGCTGCCTTCCATTTCGAAAGGACTGCCTTCCATTTCGAATGGGTTACCGCAGGGACTGGCCCCTTGAGGCCCCACCAGGTAGTTTGGATCCGCAAACACCACACTTTGTCCCAGCTCGTTGATCCTTTTTACGACAACTTCCGGTTGCTCGCTCTCACTGTCGCCGTCGATGAAGTACAGCCGGGTTTCTACCTTGTCCTGGATATTGCTCCATGGGGGCGGTTCCGCCCACCCGCTGCGTTCACCTGGACGCATGGTGTCTCTGCGCACATACGATTTTGGGCTCGGGTAATACAGATAGCATACGGCCATCGGCTGAAGACTCACATCAAGCTCGGCGATCAGCCTGTCTATCTCGGCTCGCGGCCCGCTGACGATGACCTGCTGGTTTACATAGTGGCCTCGACTTGTGGTCTGCCCGCCGCTTTGCCCAGCTTTTAACGTGATGCAACGTTCGCCGTCGGGATCGAATGGTGGCAGCTCTCCTGGAGGGATCGTTGGCCTTTCTGGTTTTTCAGTTGGGGACGGGGGCGTCGGTTGATCAGGTTGTGGATATTGACATCCAGCGACGACGATGCTCAATACAAGCAGGCCCAGGCAAAGAGCTAACACGAATCTTCCAGGTTTGGCCATCATGATTCTTTCCTCCATAAGCTCGGTTCGATCAAGGAAACTGTGTGAAAAGTCTTGTCCATGGCTTGTTGGGTCTTCAAAGTGTGCTTTGCTGCATCAGGCGGGTTTCCAGGCCTGAATTGCAGCTTTCGAGCGGCCTGGGGAGACCGTTGACCCTTTTTCAAACAGCTACTAAAGGGCTCCCGGGTCGCCCACCAGAAAAAATGGTGCCCAGAAATAAGGATGGGCAACGATGCCGTCTTCTACCGAGGCAAGTTGCTGGTTGAAAAACTCGCGCTGGGCCTGGCGCAGCGCAGCGCCCTTGGCGAAGCCGTCAGCGAGTTTGCCGTAGAAGTTCTCCATGAACCGCGCTGTGGCACTATCCTCCACGGTCCACAAGGTGAGAAGTAGCGAGGCCGCGCCTGCGTACAAAAAGGCGCGCATCAATCCGAGAAGTTCGTCTCCCCCGGCGATTGCGCTGCGTCCGGTCTGGCAGGCGCTGAGCGTCACCAGCGACGCTTGCACCCGCTGGTTGAAAATATCAAGCGTTGTCAACCAGCTATCTTCAAGAGCGATTCCGGAAAAGAGGGGGTTGTCCGGCCTGAAATCGCCATGGGCTGCGATATGCACAATCTGGCATTCCCTCATGGCGTCCTTCAATTTACTTACCAGGGCCTGGTCTTCCAGCAATAGCTGGCCGTCGAATTGTGCCGCCACCGATCGGGCTTCAGCCAGGGTATGGGGCAGTCTGCCGTGCAACGAATGGGCGCAGGCCACCGTCGGCCCCGGCACTTTCTGGCTCCGAGAACTGTAGCGGAGGAGACTGGCCCCTGGGAGATAGCTGATCTCGTGATTTTCGACCAGATAGGTTGTTCCGTCGAACAGGGCGTGAAAGGGCAGGTAGTGCAAAGGACCGTGGGGCACGATCACGTGGCGCGGGAAATCCTCGACAAGTGCCTGAATCGGGGCATACAACTGGTCGTGGGCGCGCTTCAGCAGGCCCTGGGCGTTCCTGGTGAGTTCACCGATTCGCGTCGAACCGCCGGCCAGCACCGCGCCAAAGTTGAGCTGGAGCAGACGAAGCAGTTGCTGAATCTGGGCCGGTTTTACCCCAAGCCGGCGTGCCTCAACCGCATCCTGTGTCACCAGGAAGACCACCAACTCATTCTTCACAGAGAAGTATTCGACCAGAATCGTTTCAGCAGGCAGGAAGGGCTGGATGGGCTCGGCGCGTATCTGCCACAACGCCGCGTCGCGTGCGTAGTCAGCGTTGCGGATCAGCAGTTTGTGCCACAGGGAGGTAATTTGTTTTTCAAGTTCGAGAACATCCTGCTGCGAATCCTGCCATGTGTCCTCGCCACTGGATCCACCTCGAACGCCGATTTCGTTCTGCACCTGCCATTGCCGGACTATCAGGTCGCGCTTTTCTCGCAGCCGCTGCAATTCGGTGATCAAGGCCGCATCGCCCGGATTTCTGGCCTCGATGCTGAGATCCAGCCGGAAGGCCAGCATATCGATCAATGCCCGGGACTTGGCGCGTTCCGCATATTCCAGGCTCAATTCGGGCTGCTGGTTCTCCAGGCCCAGATCAACCAGCTCTTCGTAGACCGCCTGCTTGTCTCCCTGGAAATCGGCCCGAAACTCGATCATGATCCGACCTCGCAGCTGTTCCAACGCCGCAATCGCCTTCTTGTATTCGTCGATCGCGTCTTCCAGACGACCCTGTTTGGCTGCGGCCAGGCCCCTCAAGTGGTGGCCCTGGTATTGCAGAGCCGGAATATTGTTTTCCTCTCCGATCCTCAGAGATCGGTCAGCCAGGTCAAGGCCTTCCGCTATGCTGTCCTGTGCCAGCGCAGACCGGGCCGCGACCAACAGTCCATGCGCCTGCCGGACAGGATGGCCGGATGCCGCCAATACTGCCGCTGCATCAAGTGCCAGGGTTTGGCTGGTTTCATACTGCTTCATCTGTCGCAAGATGCTGGCGGTCTCGATATCAGTCAGTGCCGCCCAAACCTTGTTGTCGGAAGCTGCGAAGATATGCCGGGCCTCCTCCAGGGAGTCGAGGGCGTCGCCGAATCGCCCCAGGCCTGCATAGGCCAGTGCTTCATTGACAATGGCCTGTCCGACCTCCTTTGGCGCTCCCAGCCGGACGAACAGATCGCGCACCCGGAGGCAGCGATCCCGGACATCGGCATAGCGCCGGAGCTGAATAAGGCAGTTGCTGGCGAACAACTCAACCAGCATGGCATCGCGTTCCCGCCCGTCGGCCAGAAAGACTCCCGATACGTGGTCCAGATGCTCAAGGGCTTCGTTATAGCGCCCCAGAACGAAAAAGGTCATGGCCAGATTCTGTCGGGCACGGGCAGCGGCCACCGGCTGATGAAGCTCGTCGAGGCGCTGCCAGGCGAGGGTGCTCGCGTCGATGGCAGCATCGAATTGGCCCAGGTTTCGCAGGACATGGGAGCGGTTGAGCTGTGTCCAGAGCCAGCCGGTTTCCCCCTGTTCTCCCATCTCCTGATAGAGCGAGGCTGCTTGATCGAACTTTGCCAGGGCTTCCCGATCGGCTCCCTTGCGGGCGAAATTCACCGCCATGTTCATGGTCAATGAAGTCAAAGGAGTTAGCTGATTGTGGGCAACGAGGACAGTTTCCGCTTGATCAGCTTCCCTGGCGGCCTCCTCATAGCGACCAATACACCCCAGTGCAGCTACCTTGCCGATCGCTGAACGCGCTTCCTCCACTGGCATGTTGGCTTGCCGGTAAATGTCAGCAGCCTGATCATATAGCCCGATGGCCCGATGATAATCCCCCAATCCAAGAGCGTAAACATTTGCCTCGGCAAGCAGCCCCAGGGCCTGATCTGCCGGCTCCTCGTTTAATTCAGCCCAGGTATTGATCAACTCAACAGTGTCCAGTGATCGCTGAACGTTGGACCTCAACAGTCTGTCGGCCTCCGCCTTCAGGGCGCGGGAAATCTCGCCATCATCCTTGCCAGCATGGTCCTCGAGAAGGAGGCGCTGACTGGCAGAATCTGGCGCGGCAAGAAGCTGCTCGACAAATTCCTCCGTAGCCATCACTCGTTGTTTTTTCGCAGCCGGTTAATCTTTCTCCAGTTCCAATTCCTGGATATGGACTTCCAGAGCAGGTGCGCTCAAAATGATGTCGTATTGAGCTGGTGATACGCTGGCAAAGAGGAAGTTTCCCAGGTCGTCCACGTTGGCCGCGGCGATCCACTGCCCCTCTTGCCAGAGATGCGCCTGGGTCTCGACGGGTTGGCCCAGGCCCGTTACCAGTCCGAGGACGTCCAGAGAGCCGGGCGACTCCCCACTGGCCTGAAGGTCAAGGACGATTTGCATTTCACCGGTGACATCGTAGACCATGGGTGTATCCCCGGCACCGCGAACACCGGCGAAAGCAGGAGCGAATGCCGGACTTTGCAGTCCTTGCGAAAGGTTGCCGGCCAGTTTGGCGATCAATACCTGGACCCGTTCCTTGATCGGGCCAACGAAATCGCTTTGTTCCCGGGGTTCGGTGTCAATCAGGAATCGCTCAAGCTGGACGAGTTCGAGCGCACAGTGGGGGCAGGATGCGACATGCGTTGAGATTTCCGCGGCTTGATTCGCCGGCAGCAGGCTCGCGTGAAACTCGCCAAGTTCAATGGACGAGGGGCACTCGGCTCTGAATAGAATGCCTTCAAGATGCCGTTTTTCGATCGCAACGGCATTTGCCCGGTTGCGGCAATAATCGCATCGAGCCAGGTGCGAAATCACCTCCGGGCTTGTTTCACCATCTGCCCACATTAGCAGCATGGTGTCCTCAAGGGCTGGTGGAGAGATACAGTTCATAAAAAAACACGCTCCAATTGGAACAGATAAGGATTCACCAGTTTAAACGAGACCTAGCCAAAAGTTTCAGCATAGTCGAGCAGGATATCTCTCAACTCCTTGTCTCGTCGGAGCCTCGCCAGCACATTCTGTTTGATCCGGTAGATTTCCCGGGTGTCGTCGAACACCTGGCTGTAGCTTTGTTGCAGCTCGCGCGGTTTCATCGCCAGGACGAAACAGCCGTGTAGAACCAGCCGTTCTTTCTCGCTGGCCATGCGCTGCTCGAAAAGATGCCAGAACGATTTCTTCTGAGACTCGTAGACAGCGCTGTCCTCGACGCTTGGGCCTGGCCTTGGTTTGCCTGCAAGGGCCTCCTCCGGCTCAGCATCGACTGTTTCATGACGCCGCAATCTTGAATGATCAACTATGACACTGTTCGTGCATAATTTCAGGTAGCGCAGCAGCGATGGAAGGTTGGGAAATCGCTCAAATTTCTCCGGCGTCACAGCTCTCCAGATTTTTTCGAACGAACGATTGACGAAATACTGGATTTCCTCTCCTGTTCCCGGATAACTCGGGTGGCGTTCTACCCAACCCGCTACAAGAGGCTGGTATTGGCTGTAGAGACAGGAGTGGGCATGTTCATCGTGATGTAGAATGGCGCGCCGGAAAAGTTCGTAACAAAAAGCAGGATCGTAATCCTTCCTGTTGAAGAAATGGGTAGTTTCCTGGGCACACCGGTGTGCGATACCGGATAAATTGAGTGCTGCGAGGTCAACTCTGTCTGCCATGGGATGAAAAGGAGAACCAACTATCGAAATTGCGCCATGTTCCTTGTCAGACCATTATACAATGACTGAAAAAAGATGCAAAGGGGTTGTCTTCCATATCAACGTAATCGCCAATCCAATTTTATGAACCCTTAATGTTGTCGTAATGGGCAGTTAGCCTTGGCAGGATACGATGATGATCGATATCAGGGGTAAGGATGGGGCATGCTGCCAGCATCTACGGTCATAGAGGGACAATTTTCTTCCAGACGCACTAATCCGGAAGAGTCTTCGGGCATAATCTGAGTTTTGAGAAAGGTGATTTATGGATCAGGTTCCAGGAAAGCGTTATGGTGGTTCAGTTGCAATCATTGCTTTGCTGATCGCTACGTTGATTGTCACAGTTGTTATGGCGATTCCAGCAATTGACGGTCTGCCCGCGCAGGCCAGCACGGTGAGCGATGTTTTCGTTCAGCAACCTCCGGTCCGGGCAGGCGTCTCCGCTGCGGCAACACGACCCGCAGACCAGACTCTGCCACCCGATCTGGCAGCAGCGCTGACCTTGGTTGAAGCACAGGAACGAGTCCTGACAAATATCTATGAGACAGTCTTGCCTTCCGTGGTGCATATTCAGGTGCGACAGCGCATTGACAGGGAAAATCTGGGCGGGTTCGCTGTCCCAGGCTTGCCATTCGGTGGACCCGATGACCCGGACACTCCCGGCGATGATTTCTTTCGGGGTGGCGAGGGTTCCGGTTTCGTCTGGGATGATGCGGGCCATATCGTCACCAACAATCACGTAGTCGAAAATGCGGTCGAAGTTCGTGTCTTCTTTTCCAATGGGTTTGAGGCAGAAGCCGAGGTTCTTGGCAAGGATGCCGATGCCGACCTGGCTGTAATTTCCATTGACGTCGATTCCGATCAATTGGTGCCCGTGGTTCTTGGAAACAGCGGCAACCTTCGGGTTGGACAATTGGCAGTAGCTATTGGCAACCCCTTTGGCCTCGAAAACACCATGACATTTGGGATCATCAGCGCACTGGGCCGAACGATCAACAGTGGCCGGACACCCTTTTCGATCCCGGAGGTGGTTCAGACCGATGCGCCTATCAATCCGGGCAACTCGGGTGGACCTCTGCTGGATCGATTTGGTCGGGTCATCGGTATCAACACCCAGATCGTGAGCCGAAGTGGCAGCAATTCAGGCATCGGGTTTGCCGTGCCGATAGACATTGCTAAAAGGATCGTGCCTGAGTTGATCGAGGATGGCGACTACGAGTATTCCTGGCTGGGGATCACCGGTCAGACCTTGCGATCAGAGGTCGTCGAGGCCAACGACCTTTCCCCGGACACTCGAGGCGCTCTGGTCGTAGCGCTTGCTGGTGGCGGCCCGGCAGACCAGGCTGGTCTCGTTGGCAGCCAGAACAGGCAAATCGAGGATGCATTGCCCTATCCAGTGGGTGGAGATGTGATCGTTGCGATTGCAGATCAGCCGGTCACGGGAATGGATGATCTGATCACCTACCTGGCCAGCCAGACCCAACCGGGCGACGTGGTGACGCTGGAGGTGATCAGGGATGGAGAGACCATCTCGCTGGACGTGGAGCTGGGAGCTCGTCCCGGTGTCATGGAAGTTCGAAACCAGTTTCAGGATGACGGCGAGAAATAGAAACCCTGGCCTGACTCTTTCAGCGATCTCGGTCGCGATCGGAGCAGGCGCATGCTGTTCAAGATCACGATAAGCGACGCTCCCACGTCGGCAAAAACCGCCATCCAGAGCGTTGCATAACCCAGCAGTGCCAGGACGACGAAGACCGCTTTGATTGCCAGACTCAGCGCCACGTTTTGTATGATGATGTTTCGCGTTTGGCGGCTAAGGCGGACCAGGTAGGGCAGGCGCGCAAGGTCATCTCCCATCAAGGCAATATCCGCGGTTTCGATGGCCTGATCGGTGCCGGCGCTGCCCATGGCGATCCCTACTGTGGCTCGGGCCAGCGCCGGTGCGTCGTTCACGCCATCTCCCACCATGGCTACAGGGCCGATATGATCGAGGATGTCGGCGATGGCGTTGACTTTGTCTTCCGGAAGAAGACTGGCCCGAACGTCGTCGATCCCAACCTGGCCGGCGATTGCCATGGCTGCGGCGTCGCTGTCTCCCGTCAGCATGATCGTGTGCTGGATGCCGACCTCCTTTAGGGCTGCTATCGCCTCCGCGGCTTCCGGCCGGACCTGATCGGCGACGGCCAGGAATCCCCGTACCGCGTTCGTGTCGTGCACCAGGAGCGCGGTTTGCCCCCGAAGCTCGGCATCGCGGACTTGCCTGCAGAGCGGGTTAGCTTCGCAGAGGCCCAGGTCGTGAACATGGCGGTGGCTGCTTATGCCGATCATCTGGCCGTCGATCTGGCCCTGGACGCCCATTCCGAGAAGCGCCTCGACTTGCCCGGCAGCAGGGTATTGCCGATCCAGTTGCCTGTGCCGCGCTGCCTCTACTACAGCGCGGGCCAGGGGGTGTTCAGATCGTCGCTCGACGGCTGCCGCAAGGGCCAGCAGGTCATCGCAGGAGGAGCAGTTTGTGCTGGAATGCCCGTTGCCAGAGGCCGCGCAATGAATCGTCGTGAGCGCCGGCTGTCCAACAGTCAGCGTTCCCGTCTTGTCGAAGGCGATGGCGCGCACGCCGCTCATGGCTTCCAGGTTGGCACCTCCCTTGATCAGAACGCCATGACGGGCGGCGGCCGTGATGGCTGCAACGATGCTCACCGGGATCGATAACACCAGCGCGCAAGGGCAGGCAATCACCAGCAATGTCAGCGACCGGTAGAGCCAGCCTGTGGTGGTGGCGGTATCGAAAAAGGGTTGACCGAATAACAAGGGCGGTACGATCGCCACCAGAACGGCAATACCCATAACGGCAGGCGTGTAGATGCGGGCAAAACGGTCAACCCAGCGCTGGGCCGGCGCCTTGCTGCTTTGAGCCTCTTCAACCAGGTGAATCAACCTGCTCAGTGTGTTGTCCTCGGCCAGATGGGTGACTTCAATCGTCAGCGTGCCATTGCCATTCACCGTGCCCGCAAAGACCTGATCGCCAGGAGACTTGTCGACCGGAAGGCTTTCACCGGTGATGGGCGACTGGTTGACAGCCGATTGTCCCGACAATACGACGCCATCCATGGGAAATCGTTCACCGGGACGTACAAAAATTGTCTCGCCGATTGCCAAATCCTCGACCGGAACGGCGAGTTCGTGGGGTTCACACCAGGGACATGGCCCGCCATTGTAAACTTCTCCCGTGGGAAGGGCTTTGCCAAAATGCTCCTCACAGTCGACGCAGGGACGCAGGATGGTTGCCTGTGAGGGAGAGAGGGACACCAGGCTCTGGATCGCCTGTCTTGCCCGACCCATGGTATAACCTTCGAGTAACTCGCCGATGCTGAACAGGAACACCACCATGGCCCCTTCGGGCCATTCCCCGATCGCCGCCGCGCCCAACACAGCTACCGTCATCAAGACGTTGATATCAAATTCGTGGTTGTAGCGAAGGCTGGCATAGGCCTTGCGGGCGATCTTGTAGCCGCCGACGACGATGGCAGCGGCAAAGAATCCGGTTGTGACCACCTCAGGCCATTGCAGCCAAGCGCCAAACCAGCCGATGCCGATAAGCAAGCCACATGAAAGGGTGGCCGAAAGGCGGGCCTGGCTTCGCAGCGTATGCAGCAGCCACTCCACACCCTGGGTTTTGGCGGGGTCGCTCGAATCATCCCCGGTGGCGACAGCATAGCCCATGTCGCGAACGCGCCGCTCGACCTGGCCAGGTTCCAGCACCGCCGGATCGATTACCAGGGTCAATTTCGTACTCACGAAGCTTACATCACAGGCGTCTACGCCTGGAAGTTGGCCGATGCTCTTTTCAAGTTTCAGGGCACAATCGGCGCAATCCATTCCCTCAATGGAATAGCTTAGTTCGTTCTGTCCATCGGAGCCAGGAAGTGCCATTTCCTTAGTTTTCAAGCTCCTTCAGCAGTTCATAGGCGGCTTGCGAGGTTGCCAAATCTGCCGCAGGCCCCTTCATGGCAGCCAGAACTGGTTTACTGATTTCACGGACCCCGGGGTCCGTGTTTTTGCTTAGCGCTACCTGTGCGACTTCTCTCAGATTGACGCCGGTGCCGTGAGCCACCAGGTCACGAAGAACCGGGAGTAGTGCGGCCTTGCCGCAGTAGGCCAGCGCGTTGGCGGCCGCCCAGCGGACACCAAACTCGTCGTCGTGCAGGGTCTGGACCAGAACAGCGATCGTTTCGTCGTCGGTGTAGCCCGCGAGCGCATGAATCGCTGTTTCGTGTTCGATGTCGGTCCTGTCGGAGTCCCGAAGAATCGCAAGCGCTTCCAGTTGGCCAAGGGTATCCATGGTTTCCTCCAGTCTTCCAGGGTTAGAAGAACCTGGGTAAGCCGGCCCAGGCTGATTGCTTGACTCGTGTCTTCCGAATCGATTCCAATCGCACTGCTGCTTCTGCCTTCCACTCTACCGCGAGTCGTCCTGCGAGTCAAGCATTGAGGTTATACTTTGACATCCTCACATCCCGGCGTATACTTCTTGTCTGGATTGCTCCGAGAGCGATTTCCAGAGTACATCCCGTTGAAAGACCGTTTTATGAATGAACTATGGAAAGTGATTGTCCTCGGCATCGTGGAGGGAATCACGGAATTCCTTCCCGTTTCGTCCACAGGCCATCTCATCGTCGTTGCCGATCTGATCGATTTTGAGGGATCCATCGGTGGCACGTTCGAGATATTCATCCAGTTGGGCGCCACCCTGGCTGTCGTCGTCTATTTCTTCCGCGACTTGTTGGATCAGGCAAAACGATTGCCGACCGACAGGACTGTCCAACGCTTCTGGCTCAATATTCTCATTGCCTTTTTACCCGCGGCGATCATCGGTTTCCTTATCCATGATTGGATCAAGGAAGTGTTATTCTCGCCCTTGGTGGTGGCGGTGGCGTTGGTATTGGGTGGCGTCATTCTGATTCTGGTCGACAGGGTTGAACGTGAGGGGGCCATCAGCGATCTCTTTGCTGTTCCACCCAAAAAAGCACTGGCCATCGGCATTGCCCAGGTGGCCGCGCTGATTCCTGGTACCTCACGCTCGGGCGCCACGATCGTGGGGGGGTTGCTCTCCGGTCTTGACAGGAAAACTGCCACCGAGTTTTCGTTTTATCTGGCCATACCGACCCTGGGGGGCGCGACTGTATTCGAACTGCTGACCAGCCTGGATCAGATCGGTCGGGACGATGCACTTAACCTGATCGTCGGCGCGATTGTATCGTTTGTCGTTGCTTTGGTCGTGATTGGTTGGCTGCTGCGCTACGTGCAAACCCACAGTTTTCTATTGTTTGGAATTTACCGGATCATTGCGGGGGCGACGATCCTGGCCTGGTGGCAATGGATTGCCTGAACCTCTTTATGTCGTTGCGACGGCTGGCGGATTCAGTAGTGGTTAGCGGCAAGCGTGCGCCAGGGCCGGCAGGATCGTGGCCGCATCCCCTCGGATTACGACGTCTGCAATGGAGTCGGCGCGGGTGGGTTCTCGATTGATAAGAATGATCTTAGCACCCTGGCGTTTGGCCAGATAGGGAAGATCAGCCGCCGGTTCAACCTCCAGCGAAGATCCGACGGCGATCACCACGTCGCACTCGAGGGCGGCCTGTTGCGCCTTTCTCAGGTTCTCATACTCCAGCGGTTCACCGAACAGGATAACATCTGGTTTCACCAGGCCGTTGCATGCTTCGCAATGGATGATTTGGCCGCGCTCGACGAGGGGCCAGAGGATTTCTGTTGAGACCTGCTGGCGGCATGAGAGGCAGGAGGCTGAACGCAAGTGTCCATGAAGTTCGACGACCTCGCTCGAACCGGCTGCCTGGTGCAAACCGTCGATGTTTTGGGTCACAATCAGGGGCAACAGGCCTTTGTGTTCCCACTCGGCCAGGGCGTGGTGGGCCGGGTTGGGTTGGGCGTGGCGGATCTGTCGAGCCAGGGGGACAAACCATCGATAGAAGGCGGTGGGAGTGTCCTGGAATCCCCAAATGGAGGCTACGATGAACGGGTCAACCTGCTGCCAAAGTCCTGAACTGGGGCTACGGAAATCGGGGATCCCTGAGGGTGTACTGATGCCAGCACCGGTGAGCGCCATCACATGGCTTGCGGAACGAAGTATTCTGGAGGCATTCCTGATTTCTTGCTGGCTCATAGGTTATCGACTACCAGCCGGGTTCTGGGTTCGGCTACTGTACCATACGAGTCACTGGCGGACAAACGGCGAGCACTTGACGTAATTCAGCTTTTTATGTATTATGGTAGGTGATGACGGTGAAGCGCCGTGCCGATGGCCTTCTTCGATCGGGCCCGCTATCCAGTATTCTGCCGATATCGCCGACGCTAAATGTGGTATGATGCACACGAATTCTCGGGCCTAGACATGGAGCCTAGCACCAAATGATATCTGATTGGGCCCGCGGTTTTTTTCGGGGATTTCTTGAGGCGGTAGCCAGGTTTTTTCAGCGCCTGGGGGTTACACCAAACCAGCTAACAATTATCGGCCTCATGCTTCAGGCGGTCGTTGCCGTAGTGATCGCGCTCGGATACCTTCCTTTGGCTGGAATCTTGCTGGTCCTCTTTTCCATCTTCGACGCCTTCGACGGTACCCTGGCTCGCATGACCGGGCGCGCCAGCACCTTCGGCTCCTTCCTCGATTCAACCATCGACCGTTATGCTGAGGCCATTGTTCTCTTCGGCCTTCTTGTGTACATGACAGGAATAGGCGATCGGACTGGTATTCTGCTGATCTATGTTTCAATCGTCGGTTCCCTGTTGGTAAGCTATACGCGGGCCAAGGCCGAGAGTCTCGATATCGAGTGTAAGGTTGGCATCCTAACCAGAGCCGAACGCATCATTGTCCTGGTCATTGGCCTGGTATTCTCGGGATGGCACCCGTTTCCTGGAGGCCCCGGCGTTCTGATCCTGGCGCTCTGGGTCCTGGCTATTTTCAGCAACGTCACCGCTATCCAGCGGGTTTATGCCGTATGGAAAGCGACTGAATCGGAGCGAAATTAGCCAATTTGTTGACCTCAGTCAACTGGATAAAAATTGTTCAAAAACTGGGCGTTATTTTTCCGCCGTCCGTACGTCTTGAGAGGTGATGAGGGTGTCGTCAAAGACAACCAACTTGGAGAAGCACACATTGGAACGGGCAAAAGCCTACGATACTGATGCATTGGCTCAGATCTTCGACCAATACCAGGGCAAGATTTACAGCTACATGTATCATCGAGTCGGTAATCCGTCCGTCGCGCAAGACCTAACATCGCAGGTCTTCTTGCGTGTGCTCGAAGCAATTCAAAACGAGCGTGCCTGGCAGTCCTCCTTCTCAGGCTGGCTTTATAGAATTGCTCATAACCTGGTCATCGATTACTACCGTCGCCGGGGGCGCTCCACCCAGGTTTCATTCGAAGATGTACCGGCTCTCGTTTCCAAAGGCGTGGGCCCCGAGCAAGCAGCTCAGCGTGCGCTGGACGCCGAGGGGTTGCGTGATGCCATCAATCGACTGACGGAAGAACAAGCCCAGGTCGTAACTTTACGGTTCCTTGAAGGATTAAGCATTGCTGAAGTCGCTATGGCCATGGAAAAGACGGAAGGTGCTATTAAGGCCCTGCAATACAGGGCGGTCTCATCTCTTCGTCGGTTGATGGTGTAACAGGCATTAGAAACCATGGCAGATATGAGTGCCCGTTTTGAGGCATATGTAGGTGAACTGGAAAGTGGCGCCAGCGTGGACGAATGTGTCTTCGCCGACGACGCCACGGACTCCAGTCTTGCCCCCTTGATTGAGCTGGTGGCGGCCCTGCGCGGGTTGGGCGGGCCAGTACCCGCGCGCGATCCCGAAACGCTGGACGTAGCCCGGACAAGCTTCCTTGAACAAGTCACCCTGTTTGGTCAGCAGGTAAACCAGGAGTTGGAGGATGCCCTGGCGCAGGCCACCCTCATGTTAGGGGCCGGCGCCACCATCGATGAATGCAGTGATGCCTTTCCCGACCTGGCCGAGCAACTCGAACCGCTCCTGGTTACGGTGGACCAACTTCAAACCCTGAGCGACCCTGCGCCACTGCCGGATCCGGACCAGGTAGCCTTTGAACGCAATCGTTTCCTGGCACGCGCTACGCTGTTGGGCCAGGCTCCGGCAACCAGCATCGACGACGCGCTGGACGCGAGTCTGGCCATGATGGCATCGGGGGCAACGCTCGACCAGTGTATCGACAGGTTCCCCCACCATGCGGCGGAATTACGATCGCTTCTTGATACAGTGTTCGCCCTCGAACCCGCTGCCGAACCGGTCCCGGAACGACAGCCCGCGGTAGTTTCAGCCCAGCGAGCGGCATTTCTGGCCGCAGCAGGCGAATATGCTGATGAACCAGGGCCACTGCTTGCGTTCTGGTACGGTTTACTTGATGGCATCGAGTCTTTCTTTGTGCCGGGGGCAAGGCGATGGGCTGCTGTTGCGGCTGCCCTCCTGGTTGTGTTGGTTGGTTTGAGTGGGTTTTCCGTTCAGGTTGCCGCCTCTTCCTTGCCCGGAGATGCCCTTTATCCAGTCAAACTGGCGTCCGAACGTGTCCGTCTGGTTCTGACTACCGACGGCGGGCCCCGCGATATTTTAGCTGAACAGCTTGCGGGTCAGCGCCGGGTCGAAGCAGAAGCCATTTCCGGATTGGGGCGGGTTGCCCGGATGGTGATTCCGGGTGAGATAGAGCGCATCGAGGATGGAGTCTGGTGGCTTGCAGATCTTGCGGTCCCGGTCATGGTTTCGGGTGACACTATTGTTCTCGACGGTGTTCCCGAGCCGGGAAGTAAGGTTCTTATCGAGGCTGTTTCCGATAGCGGCGGCACGCTCCATGCCATTAACATCTGGATCCTGGAAGGCCCATCAGAGTCCTCTGTGGAGGCCGCTCCCCTGCCTGCGACTGCCACACCAACGCCGACAGCGACCTGGACATCGACGCCACTGCCAAGTGATACACCGACGCATGAGCCGAGCAATACGCCGGTTTCGGCTGCCGTCCCGGTTCCGACCAGAACGCCGACGAGGACTCCAACCCGCACGCCGACACCATCGCCGACGCCGAGTCCCTCGCCGACCCCAACGGCGACGATTACGCCGACCCCGACCCCCACAACCCCGACTACTATAAACGTAGGCGGTGTGATTTTGGAGAAACACACCAACTGGTGGCGTGTGGCCGACCATCGAGTTCTCCTGGATAGCGCCACCGTCATCGACGAAACCGTGGCGCCGGCTGAGGTGGGAGCGGATGTCAATGTGGAGGGCTTCCCGCAGCCCGGCGGCGAGATCCTCGCGACCCTCATTACCGTTGTCAGAGGGGCACCCGGACCGGAGATCAAGGAATTCACCGGTCGGATCAACGCCATGAACGGTTCCAATTGGCAGATCGGCAGCACCTGGGTTGTGGTTACCGGCTCTACCGAGATCACCGGCGATCCGGAGATTGGGAAAGTTGCGTCGGTGCGGGCCGAGCGCGATCCGGGCGGACCATGGGAAGCGAAGTGGATCCATGTTCGGGAAACTGAGATTGTCTATATCGATGGGATCATCACCTCGATCAACGGTGATACCTGGGTTGTAGGAGGCCAGACGATCCATGTGGATGGGTCTACTGATATTGCAGGTGATCCCGAGGTCGGACGTCGCGCCCAGGTTGAGGCTGAGGTTCGCCCCGAGGGATTGTACGCCCGCCGAATTCACGTCTTCGGTCCCACTGATACGCCAACCCATACGCCGACCTTTACACCGAGTCTCACGGCGACCTTTACTCCGACGCCGACCGGTACACCCACAGTAACCATTACACCTTCGGATACTCCGACATTGGAGCCTACGGCAACAAATACGCCAACGGTCGAACCGACCAATACTTCGACTCCTGAACCCACGGAAACCCCGACGGTCAAGCCGACTGATACCGTGACACCCGAACCGACCAGTACGCCGACGCCTGAACCGACCGATACATCGACACCTGAACCGACCGATACGCCGACACCTGAACCGACCGATACGCCGACACCTGAACCGACCGATACATCGACACCTGAACCGACCGATACATCGACACCTGAACCGACCAATACGCCGACAGAAGCGCCAACGGATACACCGACCCCCCGACCCTCGCCGACATCGACTGCAGTAATACCGATTCCGCTCACGCCGACGCCGGAGTAACACCTTTGGCGGATAGCCGTGCAGCGCGGCAGACAGGCTTCGATGGCTCACTGTCGCAAGAAAAATATCAACGGTTTTTTCGACTGGCGCGTTTTTTGAACCTGTTGTATACTTGCTGAAGTTATGACGCCCTGGGCATTATTGTTCTCATCAATCGTCCGCCGCCGCCGTTAACACTGCAGCGCAAGAAAAAAAGAAGCAGTTGGTGCCAGAAGCCGAGGTTGTCTCGGGTCTGGAATGCTTTTTCCGCGTTGTCCAGTGGCCTGGGCCAGAAATGAATAACCTACAACGATCTCCAACTTTGCACCATCGCCGGGATGCCGCCACGGTTTCGACCTCTTTGTCGAAGTTCGGGTGGCAGTTTTTGCTTGTACTGTTCTTGGGATTCACCAGTGGCCTGCTGGTGGCCCAAGGCCTGAATACCACTACAGGTGTTTATTCGGGGCTTTCTCCTCGTAGCCTGGCAAGGGTCCTGGAATCAGTTCCTGGATTCGCATCCAACTTCCTTTCGGCAAGCCTCCCATCTGAAACCTCGAATCTGGCTTCCGGGGCTCCGTACAACGCTGCCATCATTGATCAAAGGAGTAGCTCGGCCATGTCCAACGACCTGACTGGCTCACCAGCCTCATCCCATCAGGTGCTAAGCGCCGACTGGTCATTTCCTGAGAATATCTCATCGTCGCAGGCAAGGGCAACCCGTCCCGCCCTGGTAAGTGGACCAAATGGTCAGCTTCACGCCTTGTGGGAGCAGAATGCGAGAATCTTCTATTCGGTGCGCGACAACGGTCAATGGAGTTCGCCTGCAACTGTCGCAACCGGGCGGCAACCGTCCGCCGGCCTCGATGAACAGGGTGCGCTTCATGTAGTCTTCACCAACGAGTTTTTCTTCAAGGACGATATCTTCTTCGTAGTGTTCGATCAGGGGATTTGGTCGCTTCCCATTAAGGTTTCCAAGACAACGGGTGCTTCCCGCCTGGCCGACCTTGCTATCGACCATCAGGGAACGGTTCATGCTGTCTGGACCGATGAAACCCCCGGTTATGAAGTGATCTATCACGGTTGGTTCGAGGAGACCTGGCTCAACGAACCGATTCAAAATGCTCGAGGCGCGACACCGGTATTGGTGGCGGATGGTCAGGATCCTGAGGGGCTTCATCTCGCCTTCCAATCCAGCGGGATCGGAGTTGCTGCCAAGGATATCTACCACCTGAAGGGCAAGATCTACGAGTGGACATTGCCAGAAAATGTTTCGATTTCATCGGAAACGGACTCCATCGACGTCGCTTTGACCCTCGATTCTGACAATCGTGTCCACATGGTTTGGCAAGAGGTGGAGGGGGATACCAGCCGGGTTCGTTACGTGAAGGGCAACCCGAGTGGGTGGGAATATCCTGAGGATGTGTCGGTTCCTGGAATCGATGCCCGTCAGCCTGCCATTCTGGCAACCCAGGGGACTCAGATCAGTGTTGTCTGGCGGGAAGGAAATACCATTGTATTTCGCTGGCGCAGGGGAGATGTCCCCAACTGGCACGTGCCCGATCCAGTGATCGCCAACGACAGCGGACTTGCCGACATGGTCATGGAAGGTGGTGCTGATGGAGCGCTCTACGTCGCATGGAGCGGCGCTGCCAACGGCAGCGAGCGTGATATCTTCTCCTCCCGACATGCACCCTTGTATCAACCCAAGGTATTTCTGCCGGGCATCGAAGTCGATCACTGACCTGTTTGGCAGCTTGATTCTTTCGTACCGACAGCACTTCCCGTAGCCTATACGCGAAAACGCTCACCCTTCAAGGGTGGGCGTCGTACTGTGCGCACTGAAACGCTTCGGGTGGCTATCGCATCAACATCGAGAAAACGCCTGAGGTGAGCAAAGTCGAACTGTTGTCGATAGCGCGCTCATCGAAGCGATGCGGGGCCATCAATGGCAATTGACCACTGACAATTGGCTAAGCGCTTACGACCGAATTGTCGCTTCCATGGATGTTTGGCACAAAGCGGTCGGCATGCCAGTCATTGTGCCAGATGGACTGGTCGACCAAATAGCGGAACTGGTACTCCCGACCTCTCGCCAGCTCCAGTTGCACAGTCCAGATACCGGTTCGTTTATCTTTCCCCATTGGCGTCGCAAGTTCATCCCACTCGTTAAAGTCGCCCACCAGGTGTACCTGGCGCGCTCGTGTGGCGGCTGGATACTCGAATGCGATCAGCACTGTATTGGGGTTGGAAGTATGCTCTCGACGAATCATTCTATGGATATATCCAGATCATAGGGATTTCTACCTGGAAGCAGCATTGCTGGTAGCATAGCATAATCCCCATATCAAGGCAAAACACAAAAACGTTCGGTGCGCAACTTGACGAAAAGATAAGCAAAACGTAGAATGATTTTTGTAAATGCGCCGGGGGCCACCCAACGCCAGTTCGGTGTGCTTGTGAACCGCTGATATCGGTTTGCCTCGTCGCTGATTGTGGTTGGAAAAACCAGGGAAAAGAGTTGACGGGAGCCAATAATGTTTGAGTCCCTATCTGACAAATTGCAGAACATTTTCGATGGCCTTTCGAGTCGCGGGCGTCTTTCGGAAGCCGATGTCGATCGCGCCATGCGCGAGGTTCGCCTGGCGCTGCTTGAAGCCGATGTCAATTTTAAGGTAGTAAAGGATTTCGTCGATCGGGTAAAACAGCGCGCGATTGGCGCTGAGGTCATGAAGAGCCTGACACCCGCTCAACAGGTCGTCAAGATCGTTCACGAGGAACTGGTAGAGACGCTTGGTGAGTCTTCCAGGTTGGACCTCTCTGGCACCACTCCTCACGTGATCATGCTGGTTGGTCTCCAGGGGTCGGGCAAGACAACTACTGCCGCCAAACTGGCCCGGTCATTGCGAAAGTCAGGACAGCGGCCACTGCTGGTCGCCGCCGACACCTACCGTCCTGCCGCCATTCACCAACTCGAGGTGCTCGGCAAACAATTGGACATTCCGGTGCATAGTGAAGGGGATCAGGTCCCGCCACCGGTCATCTGCGAGAATGCGGTGCGACGTGCCCGGGATGCTGCCTACACGGTTGTCATCCTGGATACTGCGGGTCGTCTTCAGATTGACGACTTGATGATGCAGGAACTGGAGGAGATTCGCGATCGTACGCGACCCCAGGAGGTTCTCCTGGTCGCTGATTCGATGACAGGTCAGCAGGCAGTGAATGTAGCAAAATCCTTCCACGAAAAGATCGGGTTGACAGGGTTGATTCTGACGAAGGTTGATGGCGACGCTCGCGGCGGTGCTGCCATCTCCATGCGCCAGGTCACCAATGTCCCGATCAAATTCCTGGCCACGGGTGAGAAAACAGATGCACTGGAAGTGTTTCATCCAGATCGTCTGGCGAACCGTATCCTGGGCATGGGCGACGTGCTTACCCTGATCGAACGAGCCCAGGAAACCATGGATCATGAGACATCCGCGTCGGCTGCCCGGCGCATGATGAAGGGTGAGTTTGATCTGGACGACTTTCTGGAGCAAATGGCTCAGGTGAAGAAAATGGGACCGCTGAGCCAAATAATGGATATGCTTCCAGGATTTGGCCGGATCAGCCAGGACGTTTCTGCTGAAGTTACGGATCAGCAGATGGGCCAGATCGAGGCAATCATAAGTTCAATGACTCGAGAGGAGCGGCGGCGGCCAGAGATCATCAATGCCAGCCGAAAACGCAGAATCGCTCGCGGCTCCGGCACGAATGTGCAGGAGATCAATGAGCTTCTTTCCCAATTCAAGCAGATCAAGAGAATGATGAAACAGTTTGGCGGTGGTGGCAAGCGTCGTCGTGGGCAGATTCCGGGCTTCCCCGGTTTTCCGATGGAGTGATCGAAAGAATCAAGTGCCAGGCATGGATCGAGCAGTTGAAAAAACAGAACCGGGTCATGACGAGATTACCAATTGGCTTATCGAATAAATTTTACGAAACAGACAGCCTCAGGAACACCGATCAAGGATTTGAGTTAGCATTCAAGAATCGTTTGGCTCCAACTACGTTGATTGCAGTGGGGCCGCTGAAGATCGACGGCCAGGTATTTGAGGGTGAAGAAGTTCTGCTTTCACTGGAACGTCCTGCGGTCGGGCACCGTCGGCCTCCTGAACCCCTGCTTCGAACCGGGGCAGAGATATCGTCCAAGAAATCGCTGGCTTTCGATTTGAACGCGATCGCCCGCGTGGCAGTGCCTGGTGCGAGTCTGCCTGCCGGTGAGTACAGTGTTGCCTGGACTTTCAAGACGAAAGAGGTGGGTGACATCACCGTGAGGGCGGTGGATGAAGTTTCCGAAGCCTGATCGATCCTGGATTGGAGAGTCCCCGTGGTTAAAGCATTGAAACGAACAGCTTTGTACGATGAGCACCTGGAACTTCATGGAAGAATGGTGCCGTTTTCAGGTTGGGAGCTGCCTGTCCAATATGACGGCATTGGTCCAATCAAAGAGCATGAGGCAGTTCGCACCAATGCCGGCCTGTTCGACATCGATCACATGGGCCAATTCGAAGTCCGCGGCACTGATGTGTTGCCGTTCCTTCAATTTGTCCAGGTGGCCGATTTGCGGTCTTTGCAGGATAGCGATGCTCGCTACAGCCTGCTCTGTTATGCTGACGGTGGTGTCGTGGATGATATCTTCATCTATCGCTTCGAGAGCGATCGCTGGTGGATCGTGGTTAATGCCACCAACCGTCGCAAGGATCTGGCATGGCTGGAAGCTCACGCGAGCGGCTTCGATGTCCAGATCGAGGATATATCTGACAGGGTGTATATGCTCGCCTTACAGGGACCCAAAGCACAAGAAATCCTGCAACGGTTGGTCGACACCGATCTGGATGAACTGGCCTTTCATACATCGATTTCGGCGCAGGTGGCCGGGATTCCCACTGTGATCGGCGCCACCGGCTATACCGGCGAGTATGGCTACGAACTGTTTTTTCCCGAGAGCAGCGCTGTTTTTTTGTGGCGTACTTTGCTGGAAGCGGGAAAGGCCGATGGGTTACTTCCCTGTGGTCTGGCTGCGCGCGATTCGCTTCGCTTCGAACCCTGTTTGGCTCTTTACGGTCACGAGATCGATCAGGACATCGATCCAGTTGGCGCGCGGTTGGGGTGGGCCATAAGTTTTGACAAGGGTGGTTTTATCGGCCGTGATGCGCTCCTCAAGCTCAAACTCGAAGGGCCGCCCAAAAAACTGGTCGGATTTGAGATGGTGGATCGGGCCGTGCCTCGCGCTGGCTATCAAGTCGCAGTCGACGGTACCGTGGTCGGCCAGGTGACGACCGGGATGAAATCCCCGACAACCGGTCGTTTCGTCGGGCTTGCCTACGTGCCCGCCGAATCGTCGAGGCTGAATACTGAAATTGACATAATTGTTCGAGACAAACCGAAGAGAGCAGTCGTCGTCCGGCGACCGTTCTATCTTGCTGCCTACCGGCGCTAGCAGAGGAGGACATTCCATGGTATACAAATTCGATAGTGGCGTGCACTACGCCAAGTCCCACGACTGGGCCCGCGTTGAAGATGGTCTGGTGGTTTGCGGAATCAGTGACTTTGCCCAGAACGCACTGTCTGACATCGTCTACATCGAGTTGCCTGAAGTTGGCAGCGAGGTGCAACAGGGTGAGGTCTACAGCACCGTCGAGTCGGTGAAAGCGGCTGAAGAGGTCTATGCACCGGTTAGTGGCGAAGTTGTTGAGGTCAATGAGGAATTGGAAGATTCACCTGAACTGCTCAACGAAGATCCCTACGGGGGTGCCTGGATAATGAAGGTTCGTCCAACAGACCTGGCTGAACTGGACAACTTGATGGTAGCCAAGGTCTACGAGGTTTTTGCTGGAAACCTCGATGATTCTGGAGGCCACTAATGCCATTCATTGCGACCACCGATGAAGAGCGAGCGGAGATGCTGGCAGAAATCGGTGTGGAGCGCATCGAAGACCTCTTTCTCGATGTACCGGAACTTTTCCGCTATCCGCCAATGAATCTGCCTGAACCGCTCAGTGAACTGGAGGCCATTCGCGACCTGGGCAGCCTGGCTGGCGCCAACGAGAGCGGCGAGGACCTTTCCAGCTTCATCGGTGCAGGCGCCTACCATCACTTCTCCCCGTCGGTAGTGAATTTCCTTGCAGGTAGATCGGAATTCTATTCCGCTTATACACCCTATCAGGCCGAGGTCAGTCAAGGCACGCTGCAGGCGATCTTCGAGTATCAGACGATGATTGCTGCCCTGACCGGTATGGACGTGGCGAATGCCAGTCATTATGATGGTGCTACGGCAACCGCTGAAGCCGTCATCATGGCCCTGAATATGGCGCGGGGTCGGCGTAAACGGATTGTACTGTCGCCGACTGTAAACGCTCAGTATCGGGAGGTTGTGCGCACATATACCCAGGGCATGGATCTGGATATCGTCGGCGACGGCGATCTAGACAATGATTTCCATGCGCTGATCGATCTCTGCAACGACGACACGGCTATCGTGGTAGTTCAGAATCCTGATTTCCTGGGCCAATTGCATAGCCCGGCTGAGATGCAGGATCTGGCAAACGCCGTGCATGCCGCTGGCGCCGTATTGGCGGTGGCGGTGGATCTCATCAGTCTTGGGCTGTTCACACCGCCTGGTGATTATGGCGCCGATATCGTGATGGGCGAAGGCCAAAGCCTTGGCAACGCGATCAGTTTCGGCGGTCCCTATCTGGGCTTTTTTGCCATGCGGCAGAAGGACGTTCGCAGGTCGGCAGGCCGGATTGCCGGAGAAACGGTCGACGCGGATGACAACACAGGCTATGTGCTCACTCTGAATACCAGGGAGCAGCATATTCGCCGCGGCCGGGCCACCAGCAATATCTGTACCAACCAGGCATGGAACGCGCTGATGGCGTCCATCTATCTGGCAGTCATGGGGAAACATGGGCTGCGCTCCGTCGCCGAGCAATGTTACCATAAAGCCCATTACGCGGCCGCCAGAATCAACGAACTCGACGGTTTCGAAGTACTGGGTAGCCGGCCCTTCTTTAAGGAGTTCGTAATCAGGTGTCCGGTTGACGTGAGCGATCTGAAGGATTATCTGTTGACGGAATGGGGTGTGCTGCCAGGTTATGACCTGACCGGAGATTATCCTGATCTGGGCCAATGCCTTCTTGTTTGCGTGACCGAAATGAACAGTCGCCAGGAGATCGATGATCTGGTAGAGGCGCTGACGCAAGCTGCATCAGTTCTCACCGTTGAGGTAGTGGTATGATCGAACCTACAGTCTATGAAATTTCCTCCCCCGGTCGCACAGGCCCTCGATTGCCCGAATTGGATGTGCCTGAAGCGCCCTTGCCCGAGGGCTACGTGAGGGACGCTGAACAACTTCCTTTGCCGGAATTGAGTGAATTGGATGTCGTGCGGCATTTTGTGCGGCTCAGTCAGAAGAACATGAGCATCGATACCAACTTTTATCCGTTGGGTTCCTGCACGATGAAGTACAATCCGAAGGTCAACGAGTTAACCGCCGGATTGGCCGGATTCGCTCAAATTCATCCCCTTCAGGATACCGATCTGGTTCAGGGTGCTATGCAATTGATGTTTGAGTTGCAGGTTTACCTGGCGGAGATCAGCGGTTTCGACGCGGTGACGCTGCAACCTGCTGCGGGAGCGCAAGGTGAGCTGGCCGGTGTACTCATGATGCGCAAGTACCATCTGGACCGCGGCGATAACAAACGAAAAAAGATTCTGGTGCCCGACTCTGCTCATGGTACGAACCCGGCCTCGACCACCATGTCGGGTCTCGAAGTAGTGGAATTGCCTTCAGATGACCGCGGGAATCTCGATCTGGCTGCTCTCAAGGAGAACCTGGACGAAACGGTCGTCGGTCTGATGCTGACCAATCCCAATACCCTTGGCCTCTTCGAGGAACACATCCTTGAGGTTACCAGGCTGGTCCACGATTCTGGTGGCCTGGTCTACGGCGACGGCGCCAATCTGAATGCCATTGTAGGGATCTGTAAGCCTGCCGAACTCGGTATCGACGTCATGCACTTCAACCTTCACAAGACCTTCAGCACACCGCATGGTGGTGGTGGCCCCGGGGCCGGCCCCGTCGGTGTTGTAGAAAAACTGGCATCGTTTCTGCCTGGTCCTCTTGTGGCCCTTGAGGCTATCGTTGATGAAGAGCCCGGTTTGCCCTTCCTGGCCGGTCCGTTGGCTGAAGAGGGACCCACCGACCTTCATCGCTTGGTCTGGTACACGCCGTCAAAATCGATCGGACGGGTCCGCAGCTTTGCCGGGAACTTCGGCGTGCTGGTCCGCGCCTACACGTATATCCGAATGCTGGGGGCCGAGGGACTTCGCCGGGTCGCGGAGAACGCCGTGCTTAACGCCAACTACCTGAAGGCGCGGCTGCAGGGTGAGGGCTCCTATCCCATTGCTTTTAGCGACCGGACCTGCATGCATGAGTTTGTTGCCCAGGGGATTTTGGAGGGTGCGTCCGGCGTCCATACCCTGGATATCTCCAAGCGATTGATGGATTATGGCTTCCATCCACCAACGGTCTATTTTCCATTGATTGTGAAGGAAGCGTTGATGATTGAACCAACTGAGACAGAAAGCAAGGAGGCGCTTGACCTCTTTGCCGACGCGCTCATCGCTATCGCAGGCGAGGCCCGCACCGATCCGGACCTGCTTCACGAGGCGCCTCATCAGGCACCAGTACGTCGCCTCGACGAGGTGCGTGCCGCCCGGCAGGCGATTTTCTGTCGCCGTTGATCAACAGGGAAACGATGGTTCTGGCCTGCAAAAAGAAAGGATAATCCACGGTGCCAGCCCGTAACGAGTTGCCAATTTATGTCGTTTCTGGCGGGACCGGAACCAGCGCGACAGCCGTTTTGGACCGGGCCTTGAGCCAATTCCCCAGCGCCAAAACCGATGTGCACTTGGTGACCGAAGTGCGCGACGTTGCCCGTTTGGAAGAGGTGGTTCTGTCTGCGGCACTTGATGGAGGCACCATCGTTCATACACTGGTAGAGGCTGACCTGCGAGAGGCAATGGTGAGCCTGGCTCGCAATCACAATGTAGTGGCAATTGACCTGATCGGGCGGCTGCTTCAGCGTCTCAGCCTGGAGTTGGATCAGGCGCCGCTCGAAGAACCAGGACTTTACCGGCAACTGCATGACGAGTATTTCCGTCGCGTCGAAGCCATTGAGTTTTCGGTCAGCCATGACGATGGTCAGCGTGCCCGCGATCTGGAGAATGCTGACATCGTTCTGACCGGCGTATCCAGGGTCTCCAAAACGCCGCTGAGTGTCTATCTTTCAACCCAAGGATGGAAGGTGGCCAATGTGCCAATCGTGGTTAATCAGGAGCCGCCTCAGGAGCTATTCGAGGTCGACAGGAACAAGGTGGTCGCGCTGACGGTGGAGCCGGCACAATTGCAGGAATTCCGTCTGCGGCGGGGACGCCAGCAGGGTCTGCCGGTCAGCGGCCGGTACGGCGATATCCACCATATCACCGAAGAGCTGGAGTGGGCCAACCTGCTGTACCGACGGGGACACTTTGCGGTCGTCGACGTGACGGGCCGGTCGATAGAGGAAACTGCTCAGGTTGTGGTTGACCTGATACGACGCCGGATGAACGAGGATAAGTAGCCAATCTCAATGAAACAGTTTGTTCTGCGCCTGATTCTATTTCTGGTCATTCTATTGGTTGTTTTTGGCGTGTATCGTCTGTTGACCGTCGATGCTCTTGAGCCGCGGGCGTTCTTTGAGGACGCTTCCGATAAACCCCTGGTGATCGTCGATACCGGGCACGGTAGTTTTGGGGTACCTTACTCCCTCGCTGCGATGGAGGCGGCGCGCGATTCCGGTGCCGGGGGGCTATACCTGCCGGTCTATCTGACCCGGGACGGGGAGTTGGCTGTGCTGCCGTCATCGCAGGATGCGCAGGGTTCCGATTTCCGCAGTGGCGCTTCGACGCTGACGCTCGACGACGTGCGCACGCTGGGCGCCGAACAGGGACTCGAGGTAGCCAGCCTCAATGAGGTTTTGCGCGCGTTCCCTGAAATGCGCTTCTTTGTCGACATGCCAGAACCCAGTTTTGGCGCTCTTTCCGCCCTGCTGATAGCGAGTGATGCCTCTTCAGCGCTCGATCGTCTGGTAGTGCGGGTTGACAACCAGCAATTGGCTGATGCGCTACGCCATCAGGTGCCATCTCTGACTACAACCTACACGAGTGGCGAGTACGACGCTTTTTCCCCAGTATTTGCTCTTGGCCTTACGCCCTTTTATCGACCGGCTGCACCGGCGATTGTGGCGCCTTTGCCTGAGGTTTCCCCGCGGCTGATCCGGGTTGGTGACAATGGGGGATTCTATATCGTTGCAGGCGCCGTTGGGCAGGCAAGGGAGACCATCGAGGATTGGCTTGAGTCTGATCTTGATGCGATCATAGTAAGCGAGACATCGCAGATCAACTAAACGATGTGAGGGAGTCGATGATTAACGAGCGTGTGATGGTTCTGGACAAGGGGTGGATCGAGCTTCAGGATGTTATGGGGGATGATAACGCGATTGTTTCCGCTGCGCGGGCCTCATTTCTCGGTGAGAGCAAGGGGACAGAAAAGGATAAACGGTTACTCTTTTATCTGTTGAAACATTATCATACAACCCCGTTTGAAATGGTCGAGTTCAAGTTTCGGATCCGGGCACCGGTGGTGGTTTGGTGGCAGTGGGTAAGGCATCGAACCTGGAGTTTCAACGCGCAAAGCGGGCGCTATACACCATTCAAGGAAAAGGATTTTTTTGAAGTTGGCTCTGAGCAATGGCGGTTGCAGAGCGAAGACAACAAACAGGCCAGTGAAGGTTACCTTGCGGATGGTCAGTGGCTGAGCGATGCTCTGGTCAAGCATTACGAAGAAGGCTACCGGCTTTACGAGGCCGCACTGCAGGCTGGCGTGGCGCGGGAGCAGGCCCGGCTGTTCCTGGCTGGTTTTGCAGTCTATTATACGTGGGTGTGCAAAACAGATGCCCACAATCTCATGCGGTTTCTGAGATTGCGAATGGCCACCGATGCTCAACTGGAGATCAGGGAGTATGCGCAGACGATCTTCCGGGAGTTTTTCAAGCCTGCTCTGCCATGGACGGCAGAGGCCTTTGAGAAATATCGGCTGCAACCGTTTGGCATTCAGGTTGCCTCACACTCGTAAGTCAGGCTTTTTCTTGCACTTGGGGACACCCCGTCTTCGCGAGAGGCCAGGTCTTTATGTATCGAACGTGATCGTGGCTTCCCACCTGCCGTTCACGCAACCCACGAACAAATCCCAATAAGTGGTTGCCTTGATGTGAGCAAGATGGCCGCGCCCGGCGACACCGCGGGCGGTTCCCGTCAATTCGTAGCCCCGATCCGACTGATCCGTGGAAACCGCAAATCCTGTGAAGAGACCATCTTGCACTTCCGAAAGGAGCAGGAGTTCGTTCAACCAGGCAACCATGAGGGCTTCAAGATCGGGCGCTCCGATGGCGACGCTGCTTTCCAGCCTGGCCTCGGCTTCGGGTTCCGCACCCTGCAATAAGAACATGGCTGCCGCGGCGTTTTCGAATAATTGCTCCAACGAACCTCCCCAGACGCGAATGGTCCAATCGGCCGTATGATCCAGTTCCTCAAAGAATTTCGACATGGTTCCCTGATGTGGGGCTCGTCCTAGCCCGCACAACCAGCGTCGCTGAGCGACGCACTGGTGTTGGATGCCTTCTCCAGGATATGGCGAGCCGAGCGGACGTCCCTCCCGATTTGCTCCCGCAGTTCGTTAGCGTTGGCGAAGCGAATCTCAGGGCGCAGGCGTTCGACGAACGAGAGGGATATCGCTCGGCCATAGAGATCACCCTCGTAGTCTAACAGGTGTGTCTCAACGGTGGGTTGCCCATTGTCGAAGCTGGGGCGCACGCCAATGTTGGTTACCGATGGCAGCGGCGTCGAGCCTGCACCGGAGTCATCCAGCAGGCGCACCCAGGTTGCATAGACGCCATATGCCGGTATCAGTCGGCCCGCTGGCACATCCAGATTGGCTGTAGGAAACCCGATTTGATGCCCTCTGCGCGCGCCAGCAACTACCGTGCCCCGAATCGAATAGGGTCGGCCAAGTTGGCGGGTTGCCAGGAAGACATCGCCGTCGGCCAATTGCTGGCGAATCTGCCTGCTTCGGACCTCCATACCGGCGACGGCCTGGGGCTCGATTACTTTCAGGTCGAAGCCCAATCTGTCGCCCATTGATTGCAAGGCTGCTACATTACCTTCGCGATTTCGGCCAAGGGTAAAATCTGGTCCGACCCAGAGCGAAGTGAGGTCCAATGACTGTACCAGTGAAGTGACAAAGTCGCTGGCGGAAGTACTGGCTGTTTCCCGGGAAAACGGGTAGACCACCACATAGTCGAGCCCCAGATCATTCAGGATTTCCAGGCGCTCCTCAACACTGCTGAGACGGCGATGGTGGTGCCCGGGCCGGATCACGGTCAGCGGATGGGGATGGAACGTAAGCAGGCCGGCAAGGCTATTCTGAAGACGGGCGCTTTCGATCATCGCGCGTAACAGAACCTGGTGACCAAGGTGTACACCGTCGAAATTACCGATGGTCAGGTGCGAGTGGATGGCAAGAGGAGGGTGCGGGAGAGTTTTGAAAACTTGCATGCTCTAACCATTCGCCTGGGCAAGTACTTTCACTGGCCGGAAGATGTTCTTAGCTTCATCATACCGAATGATCGCCAGCAGTTTGCCTGCCGGATCAAAAGCTCCCAGGTATGAGTCGGTGCAATCAGATATCGCGGCGTCCAGCGACTGGCCAAAAAGGATCTTTCTGGCATCGCTCTCTGACAATGTGATCGTGTCAAGTTCGGCAATGGCCCTTTCAGCTGGAAGCAACAGGTCTGTCCATTGCCCGGCGTCAACCGCGGCGGATAGAGTATCCAGCCTGTTTGCCATGTCGATCGTGAGGTCTCCCACGGCCAGGCGGCGCAGGCGGGTCAACGTGCCGCCGCAGCCAAGCCTCTTTCCCAGATCATGGGCAATCGAGCGGATGTAGGTTCCCGCACTGCATGAAATACGTAGGTGCAGCCGACCGCCAGTATAATCCAATAACCGGAGGTCATGAACTGTAACCGGCCTCGGTTCGGCCGATACCTGTTCGCCGGCGCGTGCTCTCTTGTACATGGCGATACCGTCGCGCTTCAGGGCCGAAAAAGCGGGGGGCGTCTGCATGATGTCGCCCCGAAAGCTATCCAGTGCCGAGTCCACCTGCTCGAATGATAATCCAGGCAGGCGAGCCTCGCTGGTGATCTGGCCCATGGCATCGTAGGTATCGGTGGTGAACCCCAGGGTGATATCGGCGTCATAGACCTTTTCGGCGCCTACCAGGTACTCAAGAAGTCTCGTTGCCTTGCCAAGCGCCAATACCAGAACCCCTGTTGCCATCGGATCCAGGGTGCCAGAATGCCCCACGCGGCGGATTTTGGTCATCCGGCGTACCCGGTCAACGACGTCATGGGATGTCAAGCCGGCGTCCTTATCGACGACAAGCAGCCCCCAGGTGTCCTGTTGTGTTGTCCCGTTCATGGCTGGTTCGGCTCAGCGCTCTTGGCGGACCTCGTGTTCGTTCGTTGTTTCGCCAGGGAAAGGCGCAGTGCGGCTATGAGCTTTTTTTCGGCTTCCCGTAAGGACATATTCAGCTGGCAACCCGCAGCCAGGGGATGTCCTCCGCCGCCAAGCTGCCGGGCCACATCGGCGACGTTGAAACCGGGGGAAGCGCGCATGCCCACATCGGTCTGTCCATCATCGCGCTCGACAAGAACAGCAGAAACATCAGCCTCGTCCGCAGCGACCATGAAACTGACCAGCCCGGTGTCGCTCTGTTCCACACCACGGCATGAGGTTCGCATCGATCGGGGGATGGTGGTCCAGATTATCCGGTCCTGCAACTTCAGGGCTTCAATCGCTTTTCCCCACAGGCAAATGGAACCCATTGACCGGTGATTGAATACATTTTCGTTGACCGGGGTTAGAGACGCTCCTGCTTCCATCAGTTTCTGGGCGATTCCCATAAGCTCTGCCGTGACGTTGGCAGTGCGGAAACTGCGAGTGTCGGTGGAGATGCCGGTGAGCAGGCATTGGGCAGCATTTCGGTCAACCGCCCAGCCCAGCGACTGGCTGATTTCGAACACAATCTGGCAGGTGCTGCTGGCCTCGGGATTGACGATATTGAGGGTTCCAAAGTTATCGTTGGTGACGTGGTGATCGATATTGATCAGGGGAATGCCGGCATGGAGGAACGGGTCAATCACCGTACCGAGGCGTCGCATGTCGCTCGAATCCAGACTGACGATGAGGTCTGGCTTGCTGCCGGCGGCTTCGGTGACAACCGTCTCCCAGCCCGGAAGAAAGCGCAAGGAATCTGGCACGCCATCCTGATTGGCGGCGATGACTGTTTTCCTGTTCTTTTCCAGCAGGGCCTTCAAGCCCAGCATGGAGCCAATTGCGTCGCCATCAGGCGCAACGTGGCTGATCAGAAGGATTTGTCGGCTGGAAGCCAGATAGGATTTGATTGCCGAATACATTTGTCAATATCCAATTCAAAATAGAATGCCCCATTGGCCGGTCTCATTTCCTTGCAGCGAGACAGGCTAACGGGGCGCGTTCGGGATCGATCAGTCCGTTCCTGTTTCCTCAGGCCCCATTTCGGCTTCGTGAGCTTCGTCTGAGTTCTCCGGAACGAGGGAGTCGAGAAGGTCGCCGAGACGCTGGCTGATGATCATGCCGTCGTCGTAGCGGAAGTTTAGCTCCGGTACATACTGCAACGAAAGGCGCGACCCGATCTCTCGCCGAATATAGCCCGCTGCCTTTTCCAATGTTTTTACTGCCTGTTTGCCCGATGTTTCGTCGCCAAGTTTGCTGACGTATACAGTGGCGTATCTCAGGTCACCCGTCACGTCGACCCGCGTTACGCTTACAAACTCCAGCCGCGGATCTCTCAGGTCGTAATCGATTATCTGTGCCAGTTCCCGTTGCAATTGTTCAGCGACTCTCAATTGCCTTCGTGATGTCATAGGGTTTTTCCGACTGTCTAGACGCGGACCTTCTGGTATGCTTCGATGATATCGCCTTCTTTGAAGTCATCGAACGTGTCGATGCCGATGCCGCACTCGAAGCCGCTCTTCACCTCGTTGACGTCATCCTGGAAGCGCTTCAGTGAATTAAATTTGCCTTCAGAGAGGATTTCGTCGCCACGGTAGACCCGGGCGAGCGCATTTCGGCGAATCTCGCCTTCGGACACATAACAGCCTGCAATGTTGCCCCGTCTTCGGATTTTGAACACCGCTCGTACCTCGGCGCGCCCCAGGCTTTTGTCCTCGTAAACGGGGTCCAGGAGACCCTTGAGCGCCTTGTCAATATCGTCGATCAGCTCGTAAATCACCTCATAGATTCGAACGTCCACCTGCCTGACCAGGTCCGACTTCTGTGCAGCCAGTGTTGGTTGGGTGTTGAAGCCAAGAACAATGGCATTGGACGCGACAGCCAACATCAGGTCTGACTCCGTTATCTCGCCCGTGCCGGTCTGCAGAAGTTTGACCCGAAGCTCGTCGGTGCCCAGGTCCTTCAGTGAGTTGACAATCGGTTCCAGCGAACCATCCACGTCGGCCTTCAGCACCAGGCGAAGTTCCTTGACCTTGCCGGCCAGCATCTGCGCGAAAACATCGTCCAAAGTGATGCCCTTGCTCCCGACATCCTCTCGTGCTGCGCGGCGTCTCTCGACTCGTTGTTCAGCTCTCTCTCGGGCAAGTTTGTCGGTTTCAGTTACCTGAAAGATATCGCCTGCGGTGGGTACTTGCGAGATTCCCAGTACTTTTACCGGCGTCGAGGGCCCGGCGGATTCTACCGGTTCTCCCCGGTTATCAAACATGGCACGAACCCGCCCACTGGTGGTGCCGATCACCATGGCGTCGCCCACGCGCAGTGTGCCCTTTTGAACCAGCAGGGTCGCTGTGACGCCCCGGTTTCGATCCAGCAATGCCTCGATGACCGTGCCGATGGCCGGCCCTTCCGGATCCGCTTGAAGGACTTCCACGTCGGCGACCAGCAGCAGATTCTCGAGCAAATCGTCGATTCCCTGGTTTTGAAGCGCGGAAACGGGGACGCAAATCACATCGCCTCCCCAGTCCTCGACAATCAAATCCTGTTCCGCCAGCTCTTGCTTTACCCGGTCAGGGTTTGCATTGGCCTTGTCCACCTTGTTCAATGCCACGACGATCGGCACGCCAGCTGCCCTGACATGGGCGATAGCTTCCCTGGTTTGCGGCATGACGCCATCGTCTGCAGCGACGACCAGGATTGCTATGTCAGTGGCTTGAGCGCCACGAGCCCGCATTGCGGTAAAAGCCTCGTGGCCAGGTGTATCAAGGAAGGTGATCTTGCGGCCATCGTGGATGATCTGATAGGCACCGATGTGCTGGGTGATGCCGCCCGACTCGCCTGAAACGACATCGGTTTTTCGGATGGAATCCAGCAGGGTTGTCTTGCCATGATCGACATGACCGAGCACCGTGATCACCGGGGGCCGGATGACCAACAATTCCTCCGGCGTATCTTCCAGAAGGCGTTGGCGCAGGGTCTTCGGGTGCGCCAACGTTTCTTCTTCTGCCGTCGTCTCTTCTTGAGCCTTCGCAATCGGTGTGGCCTGAACACCCATTTCCTCGGCAACAATCGCCGCCGTATCATAGTCCAGGGTTTGCGTAATGGGCGCCATGATTCCGAAGTTCATCAACACCTTCATGATGTCGATGGGACTTCGCTGCATTAATTCAGCCATCTCTCGTACCGTAATGGTTTCCGGGAGTTCGATAGTTGATGGTGGCTGGGCCGCCGGCGTTGGCTCGGTGCTCGGCGCTTCTGCGGTTGGTCGAGGTCGCGGTTTTCGTCGCCTGCGGCGCCGTCCAGGTGGATTGGGACGTCTTCGGCGCGGTGGTCTGCTTGACGCACTCGATCGAGGCGCTTGGGTTCCGCCGGTTTTGGGTTGACTCTTGGAAGAGGTAGTGGGTTTGGAAGACGACTGACTCGTCGCCGGTTTGGATGTCTTGTTTTCTTCTGCCATAAAGTTTTCCTTAACAGGGCCTTTCCCTGATGCGGGAAGGCATAGTTCCAGAGTATTGGACGACGAGTTAACGTCTGATATGCTGATACGGTGGCAGGAACCTGAGGAGCTATTGGAGGCTAGGAGGAGGAACGCCTGGTGAGTGAGACCGGGAAACTCAGACGCCCATAGGATCACTCCTCGTCATAGCGCTCTTCCTTTTTGCCACCAGGGTCCACATGATTGGCCACAACTGTTTGGCACCATATCTGTCGGTTTGGGATCACTCTTCGCCGGCCGTCGTCGGTTGCTGTGGCACTTCTGGAATTGGCTTAGTGTCATCGGACAGGCGGCCTGCAAAACCCTGCAATAGGGCCATTTCACCTTCAGTCGGGGGCACTTTCAGCGCCCGTTTAATCAGCGAGCGGTCCAGGGCCCGATGCCAGCAACTCTTGCGCAAACAAATGTAGGCACCGCGGCCGGCGAGCTTGCCACCAGGATCGATCTGAATTCCAGAATCCCTCGTTCGAACGATCCTGACCATTTCACGCTTGCCACTAACTCTATGGCAGGCAATACACGTTCGTTGAGGATCGTGTTTTGTGCGTTGCGGTTTTTTTGCCTTTGCCACTTTTCAGTATCGAAAGGGATGCGGAACAGAGTGTCCTGCTCATCCCTGGTAGTTACTCGTCGTAATCGAACCAGTCCTGGCTGTCACGTTTTCGCTGTCGAATGGCAACAACCTCACCGATTTCTTCATCGAAAACCAGTTTCCGACGCTTATCTCGAATCTTGCGTTCCTGCAGTTGCTCGGCCTTCGATTTTTCAGGATCATCGCTGACTTCCTGTGTCTGGACCTCAACCTCAGCTGCGTCAGGTGTAGCCTCTTCTTCGTCATACTCATCGTACTCGTCGTACTCGTCGTACTCGTCGTACTCGTCGTACTCGTCGTATTCGTCCGACTCTGCTTCACTGGCTTCGGCCTCTACCGTCGCATCGGCGATTTCGTCGACCATTGTTTCGCCCACCGCCTCTGTTGCCTCAGCATCGGGCTCTAATGCAGCAGCGTCGTCGGAGATGGCAACCTCGGTTTCAGCCTCGACCTCGAGTTCGCCGTCAACCTCGAGTTCGCCGTCAACCGTGCCAGGTACTTCACTTTCCGCAAGGGCTTGCGCCTCGGCGGCTTCTTCGTCGGTGAGAAGTTGTTCGGCGACCGACAGGATATCTTCGGTTTGGGCACGAGCTCTTGCCATGGCAAGACGTGCACGCTTGGCTGCCAATTCGATGGCGAACTGATCAAGCTGCTCTTCTTCGGCTTCGGCCTCGCTCTTGATGTCGATGCGCCAACCGGTGAGCTTGGCACTCAGTCGGGCGTTCTGCCCCTCCTTGCCAATCGCGAGTGAGAGTTGGCGATCGGGAACGACGACTATTGCTGTCCGGTTTTCAATTGTGTCGTCCAGCACAACGGTGGTAACCTTGGCCGGGCTCAGCGCGTTGGCAATGAAATGGCCAGGATCCGGGTGCCATTCAACAATGTCGATTTTCTCGCCGTTTAGTTCGTTGACAATTGCCTGGATTCGTACGCCACGCATCCCAACACACGAACCAACGGGATCAACCCCCGGCTGAATAGCGACAACGGCAACTTTGGAACGATGCCCCGGCTCACGTGCGATGCTCTTGATCTCAACGCTGCCATTGAATATCTCAGGCACTTCTTGTTCGAGCAGCCGTCGTAAGAGCCCCCGGTGGGTTCGCGACAGGCGTATTTGCGGGCCACGATTACCATGGGTAACATCTACCAGATAGCAGCGCACTTTGTTGTTGGGCCGGTAGCGTTCATTGGGAATCTGGTCTTCGCGAGTGAGGATGCCTTCCGCCTTACCATCGATGGTAAGCGTAACGTTTCCGCTGCTGTATTCCAAGTTGCGGACGGAACAAAGAAGGATTTCGCCCAAACGATTTTGAAAGCGCTGGTAGATTGCATCCCGTTCGGCTTCCCTGATTCGCTGGAGAATGACCTGCTTGGCAGTCTGAGCTGCGATCCGTCCAAAGCTCGTCGGCGTATTCTCGACCAGCACGACCTGTCCAAAATCGGCCGTTGTGTCAATCGCGCGCGCTTTTACCAGGGATATCTCGATGCTCTCGTCGTCTACCTCTGGAACAACCAACTTCTCAATGTAGATCTGCATTTCCCCGGTTGCGGGATCAACTCTCGCCTGCACTTCTGCTGTCGTGCCAAACCGGCGACGGTGGGCAGAAACCAGGGCTGCCTCAATGGCTTCAAAAACCACCTGGGGTTCAAGCTCGCGCTCGACGCAGATGCTGTTGATGGCCATGATCAGTTCGTTTTTCATATCCCTTTTTTTTACTCCCGGTGCCACTCTTTTTCCCAGAATTGTGCGCTGAGGGCACAAAATGAAAAGTGCCTTACAGCAAGAAAAGTGGGGGATGCCCACTTCTCTCGACCAACATTCTTCAAGCTCGGTGGCATTTTACCACACACCGTGTTGACTTGCCAAATCTAAAAACGAATACCCGGCATAGGATATCCCCGGATCAAGGCTGTTGCCCGACCAGAAAAAATCTGTTCCTCATAAGTTTCTGGCCCTCCTGCGACCGCAAAAACGCCAGCAGAGTCGCCGCATCGGCCGCATGGTCGTCTGGAAATACCAGGTAAACAGGCACGGTAAGGGGATATTGGTCCGGCTGACGGAATGCAAACTCCGGTGACATGCCATCGATGGTCATGGGTTTTACGCTGGGATCCAACCAACCGCCTGCCAGATAGCCGATCGCCTGGGGGTCCTGGGCTATCGACTGTTGCATTAGCTCGCTACCAGGTTTGACCAGGGCTGTCGGTGTGAGGGTTCCATCTTTCAGTAACGCATGTGTCAAAACATTTCGGGTGCCTGTGTCGCGCTCGCGTGTCATCACCTGTACCGGCCCATCGGTCGGTCCAAGGGAAGACCATTCACCGATTTTCCCGGTGAAGAGAGCGTTGGCCTCACTCGTCGATAGATGGTCTTGACGATTCCCGGGATGCACTACAATGAAAAAGGGCTCCTTTCCGATAGCTTGGGAAAAAAGATCCCCGTGGCCAAAGTATGAAGGCTGCACGGTGGTCAGGGCCAGGTCTGCTTTACCGGATAATACATTGAAGATGGCTGCCTCCGAACTTCTGGCGTTGTCCACGGACAATCGAACATCAGGATGGCGAGATGAGAAAGAGCCACTCACCAGCTCTGCCAGGGGCAACATACTGCTGGCGCTGGCCACAGTAAGGTTACAAGGATCCGGTGTCGGCTCGACAGGTGTGCACGCGCCCAACAACATGCCCGGAAGTACTGCGATTGCCAGACAGATATCGAAAAAACGACGCCGGTTTATCTGTGACATGACCTCGTGCTACTGAGACGTCGATTCTGACAGCCGTTGGATCCGGGCTTGCCGGTTTGTGGCACGAGCTGTCTGATCGCTGATCTGGAATCCTGCCAGGAAGGCATTCTTGAAGGCAATGAAGTTGCCCGAGGCAATCGATTCACGAATCTGCTCCATGAAGTGAAGCATGAAATGCAGGTTGTGCAGGGTTGCCAGGCGCAAACCCAACACCTCTTTGGCTTTGAACAGGTGGCGCAGATAGGCTCTGCTGAAATTCCGGCAGGTATAACAGCTGCAGCTTTCTTCCACCGGCAGCGGCGACTCGGCGTACTCTGCATTGCGGATGTTCAAGCGACCTGCATGGGTCAAAAACGCACCGTTACGGGCGATGCGGGTTGGCAGCACGCAATCGAAGAAATCTATGCCCCGGGCCACGCTTTCCAGGATATCCTCAGGGGTGCCCACACCCATAAGATAGCGTGGTTTGTCGACTGGTAGGAGGGGACAGGTAATGTCCAGAGTTGCAGCCATCTGTTCTTTAGTCTCTCCCACTGCCAGTCCTCCGATGGCATAGCCCGGGAAATCAAGATCCGCGAGGAAACGCGCTGAATCGGCGCGCAGGTCTGCAAAAACCCCTCCCTGTACGATGCCAAAGAGAGCCTGATCGGGACGTTTTTGGGCTGCCTTGCAACGCACCGCCCAGGCATGTGTGCGAGCCAGAGCTTGCTCATTATAGGCGCGGTTGAGTGGGTCGGGGCACTCATCCAGGACCATGATGATGTCAGCGCCCAGCAGTTCCTCGCTCGCAATCACCGATTCCGGCGTGAAGCAATGGAGGCTGCCATCGATATGGGAGCGAAAGGTAACCCCGTCATCGTCAACCTTGCGCATATGCGAAAGGCTGAAGACCTGATATCCACCGGAATCGGTCAGAATGGGCCGGTCCCAGCCCATGAATCCGTGCAGTCCACCCTGGCTGGCAATCAACTCAGCGCCGGGGCGTAGAAAAAGATGGTAGGTGTTGGCCAGAATCAGGCCCGTGCCCAGTTCCTCCAGGTCTCTTGGGGTCATCGTTTTCACCGTGGCCTGGGTGCCCACCGGCGCAAATAGCGGTGTTTCCACAGCGCCATGGGGAGTGACCATTCGGCCGAGTCTGGCGTGGCTTTCCCGGTCGACCTTTTTTAATTCAAATTCAATTGCCATGGTTCGGATTATACTGCTTTTTGACGCAAAGGCGCAAAGGTACAAAGGCGCAAAGGTTAAAGGTCAGTGCAGTCACCCATACGATTGCTCTACGATTGCCATAGAGAATTCATCCCGTTCCTTGTATCCGGGAGTCTGGTATGCTATAATATGGTTCAGGCGCGGCATCGATGCCGCGCTTGTTGCCGAACGAAAATAACAGGAGGCACCTACCATGAAACGTACCCTTTTGAGCCTGCTGGTTCTTGTCCTCGCTGCAAGTTTGTTGCCAGCCTCGGCCTCACTTGCTCAAGGGCCTGAATCCCCGACGGCCCCGCTCGACGATGAACTGGTGTTATTGACCAATGTGGGCCGGATCGTTGTCGACGATCCTCACGTTCCGCCGGGTGTCCAACCCGTGGTCTGGGAATCGCCGGACACCGGATGGACCAATATTGCCACCGGCGATTTCAATGGCGACGGCGACGCCGAGATCATCGCTCTGAGCGGTAGCCGGGCCAAGGTGTTTGACCCGGTAGTCCCTTCGGGTACGCCGCCGGTAACATTCGATAAGTTTGTCTCCGGGGAGACGTGGCGATTAGTGGCGACTGGCAACATCGACAGCGACAATCGCGACGAGATCATCCTGACCCGTCGTGCCGGCAATTCCGACGTGGAAACGCTGGTGGCCTACGATGGCAACGCCGCCGGCACCTCCTGGACCCTGGTGCACTCCGCCGAGTTCCGGCTTTGGAAAGAGATCACCTGTGGCGATGTCGACGGCGATAACATGGACGAGGTTGCCGCCATTCGGGAGCCCGGGGATGACAACAAGATCGTTATCTGGGATCCTCAATCGGGCTGGTCCACGCTGCACAACCAGGCTTACAGCTATCCATGGCTTGATATGCAAATTGCCGATGCTGTTCAGGACAGTTCCAACAAGGAAGAGATTCTTGTCACCCGTGAGGGTGTTGTAACCTCGCTACCCTCCTTTTACGTATTCCGCTGGAAGTCCGGCCAATCCAATCTGAAGACCGAGAGAAGCGAAAAGTTCTTCCCCTATTTCTTTGACATCGCCCCAGGCGACAGTACCCTGGATGGCATTGCCGAGGTCTACCTGTTGAGGAAGACGGAAGGGTCATCCAATGCATTGATCGTGCGCTCCTATGGTCCGGTCCAGCCCAATCGTTTCGAGACATTGCTGGGCCAAAACCGCTGGAATGCCACCATCGCAGCCGATCTGGACGGGGACAGCCGGGCTGAGGTGACAGTTGTCTCTTCGAATGAATTTCGCATCTTCTGGCATCCGGAGCAGAACGAGGAGTATGAGCCTCATCCAGGGAACTATTTGAACAGCCACCGCGTGGCGGCGGGCGATATCGATGGTCCGGGTGTTCCTGTTGGCCCTGCTCTGCAGCTCTCCGGCACGTCGTTTACCTTCGATCTGCAGGGGGGCCAGACGGCGAGCCAGCAGGTGCAGGTAACAAACGGCGGCGATGGCTCTGTGATTTGGTGGACGGCCTCGATTATCGAGGGAACCCCCTGGCTCACGATCAGCCCTGGCAATGGGACCACGCCCGGCGTTTTGAGCCTGCATGTCAATACCGCCGGCTTGCTGGCGGGCGCCCACCACGGTGTGGTTCGCGTAAGCGGCGGTGCGGGTGTTGCCAACAGCCCTCAGGATATCTCGGTGACTGTCAATGTGACGGCGCCATCGCTGTCGGTGAGCCCCAATTTCCTCACCTGGCAGCACGTGCAGGGGTCACCTGCTGTCACCAAGTTCGTCAACGTGTTCGGACCTGATGTGCCGTGGCACGCGGGCACGGTGCCGATGTCCAGTGTGCCCGCAATCCAGGAGGGGCTGGACGCTGGTGTGCCACTGGTGTTCGAGCAGGATCGCATCGTCATCGGGCACGGCGAATCGCCAGAGGATGTGCCCATCGTCGACTGGGTTAGCATCACGCCATCGGTGGGTACCGCGACCCAGTGGGGCACGTCCGTGGCGATCGACCTGGTGACCAGTCGGGTGCCGCTGGGATTCTCGTGGGTTGCCGTCGTATTCGTCGCCGACATCCAGTCCTCCCCGCGGGCGGTGGTGGTCGATGTTGAGGTAACATCCACGCCGAGCGAATCTGGCGAGAAACTCTATATGCCGTTTATTGGTTTGTCGCAGTAAAGTTACGGATGGGCAGGTAGGAAGTAGGCGAGTAGACAAGTAGACAGGTAGACAGGTAGACAGGTAGACAGGTAGACAAGTAGACAAGTTAGCCGCCCTTGTTTCCCTGTTTCCCTGTTTCCTTGTTTCCCTGGTCCTTGTTTCCCCGGCTATAGCTCTTTCAGTCCGAAGCGTTCGCGGAAAAGGTTGATGGCACGCAGGATCTCGGCTTGGGCGACTTCCGCAGATTCCCACCCAAGCGGTTTGGTTCTTTCGCCTTCCAGGTCCTTGTACACTTCAAAGAAGTGGGCCACTTCGTTAAGGAATCCCTGGGGGACGTCTTCCAGGTCCCGGTAGCCATCGAAGAGGGGATCGGTCGCAGGGACGGCCAGGATTTTATCATCTTTCTGGCCGCGGTCGAGCATGCGAAAGATACCTAAGGGTCGGGCCTGGATGATACAGCCTGGAAAGGTTGGCTCGTTGATCATCAGCAATATGTCCAGCGGGTCGCCATCATCGTAGAAGGTTTGCGGGATGAGACCATAGTCGCCCGGGTAGTGCAGGGAGGAGTAAAGGACGCGGTCAAGGAAGATTACGCCATTTGCCTTTTGGTATTCATATTTATTGCGAGAACCCTTGGGGATCTCTACGATAGTGTACACGACATTGGGCACATCGGGCCCGGGTCGAAGCTCTCTCCAGATGTTTTCCATATTTCCTTTTCCTCGAATTCTCGCCTTGATACTTGGATATAGAACAAAATCTGTCAGCAAGTTTATCAGGTCGCGCCGAATTGATCAAATCGTTCCGGTTTCAATCGGATTGCTCTTCTGTGGTGACTGGCGGCGTTGCCAGGCCCTTCGCATGGGCGATGGTCCTGTTTTTCCAAAGTTCAAAATAGGCCTGCTGGTCCATAGCGAAGGCTTTTTCAAAGGCTTGATCGGTGGTAGTTCCCGCCTGGATTTCACTCATCAGGGTGCGCAACACTTCCGGGCCGAACTCTGATAACGCGAACTCCACCAGGCTTAGACTTTGGGCGTATGCCAGCACCGCTGTCTCGTCGTTGTGTCCAAAATTGCCTGTCAGATAGGGCAACGGAAGCAAGGCGTCCTGTCTGGCAGCCAGGGCCACTAACTCATGTTGGTCGGCGTGATCGCCTGGTTCGGCGTACTTGGCCAGACCTTCGTCCAGCCACCTGGGTGCAGCACCCATGGGACTGGACAACAATTGATGGTTAAACAGGTGGGCTACCTCATGCGCCAACACCGCTTCTGGCCAACCGGAGTCGATCAGTGTGGGCGGAATTATCTGAACCGTCAGGCCCATGGCGTTGAAAGCTCGCCCGCCAATCCAGTCGTACATTCGGGGGAACGCGCTGCGGAAGGACTGCTCGTCAGGATAGATGACGATGCGCACTCCTTCGGGAGCCGGCACGGCCAGTTCCTCCGATAGCCGCAGCAGCGCCCCGTCTGCAATTTCCAGCATCCGTTCGCCGAACGTATCATCGCCTTCAAACCAAAACACGGAGACCCGGTCGCTGCTTCTCGTCTGCCACGGATAACGCACATCATCGAAATAAACGGTGGACCTTTCGGTGGTGAGGTGATTGTTCCGGTTGTCGCTGATTTCCCAGTAATACTCGACTGGGGCACCTGGGGGAATCGACAGATACTTGGTCCGCCAGGTATGGCTCACCGAAACCGAGGAGGCAGGGTCGCCGAGGTCTATCGGCTGCGAAGTCGGTGACTGGGAACCCCGCGTGGCGAATACCAGTTCGACCCTGGTGATTATGCCATCATTGCTCGTGGCATCAAGGTTGAACTGCAATTCATCGGGAAAGCGGTTTTCGATCCATTCCCCTTCTACGTCGATACCCCGCGAGCCGGCCGGGGATGCCTCGGCGACCACCGGAGTCAGGGAGTCGGGCGTGTTTGTTTCCCGGGTTTCCAGGGAAAACTGTGGAGTGGGGTCCGCCGGTGGTTCGGGGAAGGGGGTTGCAGCGATCAGAGGCTGGTTGCCCGAAATACAAGCTGTTGCTACCAACAGGAGAAAAGCGAAAGCGGTTACGATCCGCCACGGCTGCTGACGCGAAGACACTTGTCGACTCAGGGAGATCAGGTCACTTGCTACAGATGGCGCAGACGCGCCCTGGGGTGGTCGATTCCTTCGCGAAGTTCGCTGAGTTCGATACCCACGGTAGATGCCAGCATCGCGATATTCTCGAAATCCTCCTCCCTGAGGTCAATTAGCTTTTGGCGCTGGTCCTCAGGGATTTTTCGTCCGATGAGGACCCTTTCCGGTTGCTCCAGCAGCAGTGCGCGACAATCCTCGCACTGGATAACGTGTCCCAGGAGGATAGCTGCATCGCTCGTACGGGATGAACCCATGACTTCTCGCTTTCTGCCTTAAAAGAGCTCTAGGTCTGCGCAATCTCGTTTACGATGGCAACACCAGAGCTGGCACCCAGCCGGGACGCGCCCGCGGCAATCATTGTCCGTGCATCCGCTGCTAACCTGATGCCGCCCGCTGCTTTGACGCCGATATCGGGACCAACGGTCTCCCGCATCAAACGCACATCCTGCGGGGTTGCCCCGCCCGGTCCGAAGCCTGTCGATGTCTTAACATAGTCTGCGCCAGCCGCAACAGCGATTTCACAACTGGTCACCTTTTCTTCGTCGGTGAGCAATGCAGTTTCAATGATCACCTTCACGCTGGCACCGTTGGCATGTGCAACCGCCGTCACAGCTTCAATGTCTCGGGCAACCAGTTCAAGGTCGCCGGATTTCAAAGCCCCAACGTTCTGAACCATATCGATTTCCGTGGCACCGTGAGCGATGGCGCGCTCGGTCTCAAAAGCCTTTACCTCGGGCAGAGTTGCTCCCAGTGGAAACCCTATCACGGTGCAAACGGCCGGGGAGCTCCCGGCCAAAAGCTCCGACGACAGGGCGACCCAGGTCGGGTTGATGCAGACGGAAGCGAATCCATAGTCGATGGCTTCGCTGCAAAGCTCTGTAACCTGCTCTGCAGTGGCAGCCGGTTTGAGCAGGGTATGGTCAATCATGGCCGCCACAGCACTCGGCGACAGCTCCACGGCATCGTTATTTGAAACAGGCATTGAATCGATCTTCTTTCCCTGGTGCAGGCCTGGTTTATGTGCCGTCAGGGGGCTTGACGAGGCCCCAGGATTCCGGTGGCCAATAGCTCAGAATAACCTTGCCAACGACCAGGTCCATTGGCAAGGCACCCCAACTATGAGAGTCGCTGGAGTTTGGCCGATTATCTCCCAGCACAAAGATCTCATCCGGCCCGAGTTCGGTCAGGCCGGTAGAGTAATTGGAAGGAACCGTCTCGATCAGGTTCTCTACAGGTTGCCCGTCGACCACGACTTGTCCGCTGCGGATCTCCACGGTGTCACCCGGCAGTCCTACGATTCGTTTGATGAAATCACGACTGGGATCCCGTGGATAGTGAAATACGACGACATCTCCGGGGTTCGGTTCTCCCAGCCGATAGGCCAACTTGCTGACCAGTAGGAACTGCCCATTGTGAAAGTTAGGTTCCATACTCATGCCGTCCACACGGAAATTCTGAACGACAGTTCGCACCAGAAGGAAGATGACCAGTGTGAGGACGATGGTTTCCACCAGTTCGCGAAGGAGGGCTTTTCGGTGGGATGCCGACGATTCGCTACCGGTGTCAGGTGTGAGATCGGACTGGCTCGTGTTTGACTCGGGATATTCGCTGCTGGTACCGGCTTGAACGGGTTCCAGCGTGGATTCAGGTTCGGCAACAGGTTGCAACTGCGTATCCAAAATAGGCCTCGATGTATAGTAATTTCGATGGTCGATTGAGCTATTATAGCATCCACGATACCTTCCAGCAAAACAACGACTGGAATCGATGCGGATTGTTTGACAGCGGGCCCCATGCGTGCTACATTTGTCCTACCTCAAACGGCGCATGAATGCCATCGGGTTGGGTTTAGCAAAGGCCATCAACGCTCGATATCCGCTCTGAGATGGCGCAGGATGTCCTCGATATACTCTGTCCGGAAGTAGTCATTTCATGAGAATTGCTTCCTCGCTCCAACTGTGTTTTGTCGACCGGTTGGTTGGAGTGCTTTTTTTGGTCGACAACCGTTAGTTGCAGGAGAACTGAAATGGCCAAAACACCAGCGACACCGGCGACAGCAGAGACAGCAGATACTTCAATGCCCAGCGGTCAGGATGTGGCTCGCATTCGCGACATCATTATCGGGCCCCAGCTGCGTGATATCGAGCAGCGCTTTTCGATCGTTTACCGGGATATCGATCGGCTACAGGATATGGTCGATCGTTTGAGCGAGCAGGTGACCGAGAAGGCCGGCGAGCAGGCCCAAAACCTCCAAGAAGAGGTTGCTCGCATCGACACAAAACTCGAGGGCCAAAAACAGCAGTTCGGCCGCAGTGTCCAGGAAACCGGTGCCAGGTTTGACGCCAGGCTCGGCGAGCTGAATGCCAGCCTTCAGGAGCAGGGGGGAAAGCTCGAAAGCAAGCTCGATCAAGAAGTCTCTCGTCTGGACAAACAGTTGTCTGACCTGGACATGGCCGCCGAGAAGAAGATCCAGACGCTCAAGCGCGATACCCGCAAAGTGGAAGATGAGCTCCGCCGGGAATTGCGCGATTTTGTGCAGCGGCTTGGCGACGAGAAGACAGATCGTTCGTCGCTGGGGCAGATGTTCATCGAGATTGGTAACCAGTTGGCCAATAGCGGGACCGCCCTCAGTATGGATGACCTGCTGAAGGCGTTGTCACCGGGAGATGAGTCTGCAAAGGAAGAAGAGTAGCGGCGTGTCGGATAGAATCGACGGGACGCCGGGAGATCCTGCATTGGAGGAACCTCCTGATGAAGCATCGCGCGCCCGAGCTCCCGCCGGGGACGATGGCCTGAGCGAACTGCGCTCGATTTTGCTTGACCAGGAACGGCAGCAACTTGGAGACGTCTCGTTCGATGTCGACGAGCTGAAAGCGCTGTTGGCGGATCAGGATGCCCTCGCCGCCATGATTGCGCCCTCTCTGGACGATGCCCTGCGCCGTAAAATCGAACAGAACCGGGATGAAATGATCGAGGTGCTTTACCCGATCATCGGCCAGACCGTAGTGCGTGCTGTCGCCGAATCTGTCCAGGATTTGGCACGCAATGTGGATGCGCGCGTGCGGACCTCGCTGACGCCGGCCTCTGCCTGGCGGCGAATTCAGGCGAGCTTCAGTGGTGTATCAGGGGCCGAACTCGCGCTGCGAGATGCATTGCCCTTCAAGGTAATCGAGCTCTTTTTGATCCATCGTGAGACAGGGCTGTTATTGCGCCACCTGACGGCCGAGGGAGAATCCTGGCCCGACACCGATTTGATCGGGGGCATGCTGACGGCGATCCGCGATTTCGCCGGCGAAGCTTTTGGCCGGGGCCAGGAAGGCCAGCTCGACGCCATTCAGTACGGCGACCGGCGCATTCTGATCGAGGCGGCCGAACATATTTATCTGGCCGTCGTTGTGGAAGGAGTCGAACCAGTCGGTTTTCGCAATCATATGCGAGAGACCGTGTTCGATGTCGAAAACCGGTTTCGATACGAGTTCAGGGATTTCGATGGAGATTTCTCTGCTTTTGGCGCGGTGGATCCGATGCTTTCCGATCTGTTAGTGGACAACGAGGTCGGCAAGGAACCTCCGCTTTCCAGAACACAACGCCGGATCCTGTGGGGCCTAGTTGCCACAATGCTGGCGTGTTCGCTGCTGGCCTGCCTGGGTGGAGCGTGGCTTGTCAAAGCACTGGACTCCCGTTGGCTGCAGCCGGTTGCGGTTGTTCTTCCATCGGCGACGCTTACCAAACAACCCACGGCAACGGTGGCTGCCAGCGCAACGCCGACACCTACTGAAACTTCGACAATGACGCCGAGCTCCACGCCATCGCCCACATCTTCGCCTACGGCAACCCCGAGTCCGACATTGACGCCGATGCCTGCGACACTGGCACCTCTGGTAACGCCCCAGCGAGGCGGATCTGTGGATGGAGTGAGGCTCAACGTGCGCGCCGGACCTGGTCTGGAGTTCCCTGTTCGAGTGGTGGCCGCACCGGGAGAGACCTACCAACTTCTGGGGCGAAGCGAGGACGGGCAGTGGTGGCAAATCTGCTGTATGGAAGATGGTTCGCCGGCCTGGGTTTTCGCTCAATATATCCTCGCGCCTGAAGCCACGCCAACGCCTGCGCCTTAGGCGCTGCGCAGGTGGGCAAGGAAACAAGTAGACAAGGAAACAAGGAAACAAGTAGACAAGGAAACAAGTAGACAAGTAGACAAGGAAACAAGGAAACAAGGAAACAAGTAGACAAGGAAACAAGGAAACAAGTAGACAAGGAAACAAGGAAACAAGGAAACAAGGAAACAAGGAAACAAGGAAACAAGGAAACAAGGAAACAAGGAAACAAGGAAACAAGGAAACAAGTAGACAAGTAGACAAGGAAACAAGGAAACAAGGAAACATGATCGTTGGCACACCAGCAATGATGAGAATGCGGATGCGGTGGACACCAGCACGTCCCCGGCCTTTCAGGGGTCTTTCAGACAGGCCACCTGGCTGCGTCACTTCCACTGTCATCCTCGCGAACGCGCGGACGCGGGAGTTCAGGAGTCAATGCCGCGCAGGGCAGCAGGCGCGGAAAAACAAGGATGGAACAGGGTGGTAACGCTCAGTAAGAAGGTTTGTTTGCTCGGCGATTTTGCCGTAGGCAAGACCAGCCTCGTCAGAAGATTCGTTCATGATACTTTTGACGACAAGTATATCAGTACGATCGGTGTTAAAGTCAGCCGCAAGACAGTTGCGGTGCGCGGCGAAACCGGTGTGGCCGAGGTTACGATGATGCTGTGGGATCTGGCTGGTAGCCAGGAATTCATCCGGGTCCAGAATAGCTATTTGCGAGGGGCATCGGGTGCCCTTCTGGTGGCTGATCTCTCCCGACCGGAGACGTTTGCCAGTTTGATTTCCTATGCCGGTACGCTGCGCGACTTGAATTCGGAGATTTCTCTCGTGATCCTCGCTAACAAGCTTGATCTCCTGGTTTCCGTAAACAATGGCGCTGACCTTGGTATCGAGGACGAACTGGAGCAAGTCGCAAGCGATTTGAATGCCCCCTTGTTTTTCACCAGTGCACTCACGGGTGAAAGAGTCGAGAATGCGTTCAGGTCTCTGGCGCAGGCATTGGTGATCACGCGATGAGGCGCTTGTCATGATTTCCGAGGCATTGGAATGCATATTTCGCGACCGGCAAATCGCCTACGTGGTTACCGATCGGCAGTTGAAAGTCCTGGAGGTGTTCGGTTCTGACGACCTCTTTGGCGTGGCCGAATCTTTCACAGCAGGTACCTCCCTTTTTCATCTGGTACCCGACCTGGAAGGTAACGAAGAGCCGCTGCAGGAGATACTGGCCGGGCAACTGGACCGGTTGCAGCTCGATTGGGTCAGCGCCAGCGGATCTGCGGGGGAACAGCGTTACCTTCGTGTGATCCTGCTGCCGGTCTGCAATGGGATGGAAAGTGTGACCGGGTTGATCTGTGTCGGCGAGGATGTAACCGAATTGGGTGTGGCCCACCAACATCTCACGCAGAAACACAATGATCTTCTTCTGGCCCAACGTGAAGTGGCGAAAATTAACCTGGACTTAATGGCGGCAAATGCCGATCTGCGCAGGCTTTCGCAGACGACATCGAGCTTTGTGACGGTGGCTGCTCATGAGCTACGGACCCCTCTTTCCACCATCAAGGGCTATTCCGATCTTCTTTTACAGGGCCTATCAGGTGATCTGGCCGGGCAGCAGCAGGAAAGTCTCGAAATCATCAATCGCAGCGTCGATCGCCTGCTGCTGATAACAGGCAACCTGCTGGACGTGGCTCGCCTGGAGGCGGAGCGCCTGGAGTTGACATTGCTGCCCATGGATCTGGCTATTCTGGTTGAGGACGTCGTGGCTGAATTTCGAAAGGCCCTTGATGAGCGCAACCAGGAGCTTGTTCTACGGATAGACGGCGCGCTGCCGGCTGCGCTCTGCGATGAAACGAGGATGTGCCAGATAATGGCAAACCTGTTGGGCAATGCGAACAAATATACGCCGGCCGGCGGTGTGATCCAGGTAACAGTGGGTCAATCGGATCAGCCCGGGGAATTGTTGGTTCAGGTAGCAGACTCGGGTGTCGGAATCCCGAAAGAGGATCAACCCAAGCTGTTTCGGCGCTTCTTTCGTGCGCACACCGCCTCTTCTACCGGTGCGCAAGGCGTCGGACTTGGGCTTTACATAACCAAATCGTTGATTGAATTGCACGGCGGGCGCATCTGGGTGGAAAGCACCGAAGCGCAGGGGTCTACCTTTTTCTTCACGGTGTCTGAGGCTGATGTGGGCCCTGACTGGTATGTGGATGAGCCGGAAACTGCGAAAATTGGAGCAAAATGAACAACAGAACAGATGTATCAGAACTCACGCGCTTCGCGCATGAGTTGGTCGACGGGATCAATCTGCGCCTGCTAAACTGGTTTGGCAAGACGCGTCCCGGAATAAAACATGATGGAAGTGTTGTGACCGAGGCTGATCTGGAGGTGGACCAATACATCCACGATCAGATTCGCACCAGTTTCCCGGATCATGCTGTGCTGTCCGAAGAAAACTCTTTGGTCTTTGAGGGCGCACTTTATACCTGGGTCGTCGATCCCCTGGATGGTACGACGAATTTCGCCAACGGCCTGGTGTACTGGGGAACCAGTGTTGCGCTTCTGTTCGAGGGAAAGCCCTTGCTGGGTATCCTCGATTTTCCGATTCTGCAGCAGCGTTTTTCGGCGCTTGAGGGTCAGGGTGCCTGGTTGAATGGGGAATCTCTGCAGGTCTCTGTACCACCGGAGATCCATGGCAATCTCGTTATCACGATGGATACGCGCGGCAATCGATTCGTAGACATCGGCCTTTCTCTGAAGCCCAGGTTGCTCGGGTCTGCTGCCTACGACATGGTTGCAGTCGCGGCGGGAATCGCCGTTGCCTCTATCCAGATAACTCCCAAGATATGGGATATTTCCGCTGCCTGGCTGGTGGCACGTGAGGCTGGTTGTACAGTCGCACCACTCTGGCCCGGTGCGACTGTTTTTCCATTGTTGAAAGGGTGTGACTATGAAACCCAGATGTATCCGCTTATCGTCGCGCCCGATGGCGACACCTGGAATACCCTGAAGGAGTCGGTGAGTCTGCGCCCCGGCAACGACGGGTTGATCGAGGCACTTTCTGAACAGGGTTGGCTGGCGGGGGCTCGCGGGGAATGAAATGCCAGATATTCTGTCCAATCGAGCGAAATGACTCGAGCGCTGGACGTCGCGCGAGGGTTCGATGACTCGAGTGGTTTTTCTGTTTCTGGATGGGGTCGGTTTGGGCGACGATGATCAGGGTATCAACCCGTTGGCCGCGGCAGTCACCCCTGCCCTGGACTCGCTGCTCGGCGGCAAGAAACTGGTGGCAAGTTCCGGGGCGATCGTGGCTTCGCAAGCAAGCATGATGCCTACCGATGCTGCCATGGGCGTGCCTGGTCGTCCCCAAAGTGCCTCAGGCCAGGCGGCATTGCTCACCGGAGTGAACGCACCTGTATTGATTGGTGAGCACTACGGCCCTCGGCCGGAAAAACAGCTTCGGCAACTTCTCGAGGGGGAGACACTCTTTACGCAGGTTCTGAAGGCTGGCGGCACAGCAGCCTTCGTCAACGCCTATCCCTCTGGTTATTTCGAGGCGGTGGAGCGGGGAAGGCGACTCCACGGCGCGATTCCCTATGCCGCCGATGCCGCCGGCCTTGAACTGGCAACATCCAAAGACCTTATGGCGGGTCGGGCTCTCAGCGTCGATTTCACCAACGCCGGTTGGCGCGACAGCCTGGGCTACGACCGGATGCCGTTGCGCACCCCGGCAGAGGCCGGACAGATCCTTGCCAGACTCAGCGCAGATCATGACCTGGTCTTTTTCGACCAGTGGCTCACCGACATCCTGGGGCACCGGCGCGATCTGGCCGGCGCCACCACACTTTTTGAACAGTTCGATTCCTTCCTGGGTGGCCTGCTCGAGGCCATCGATGGGGCCCAGACGCTCGTGGTCATTAGCAGCGATCACGGCAACGTCGAGGATTGCAGCCGAAAGCGCCATACTGAAAACCTTGTGCCCACGGTTCTGGTCGGCCCAGGGCATGCCCGGCTGTCCCGGGAAATCACTGACCTGACCAACATCGCACCCCTCCTTCTGTCGCAACTTGCGGCCGGGGGGAGTGACGCGGCGAGACGGCGACCTTGAGAAGCGGGGACGCGGGGGGTTGGACCACGAAGGCGCGAAGGTTCACG